>NZ_JBEOVG010000007.1:0-208522 GCF_040295345.1 Actinosynnema sp. NPDC002837 | reverse complement strand
CGCGATCGAGGCGGCCGGCGCCGACGAGGTCGTCGCCGGGCTTCCCGACGGGATCGCCACGAGGCTGTGGCGCGGCGGCGAGCGCGGTGTCGACCTGTCCGGCGGGCAATGGCAGAAGCTCGCGATCGCGCGTGCGTTGTTCGCCGCGGCGCACGGACGTGAACTGCTCGTGCTCGACGAACCGACCGCCCACCTGGACGTCGAGGCGGAACAGGAGTTCAACAACCGGGTGACCGCCGGCGCTGGCGGGGCGTCGGTCGTGCTGATCTCCCACCGGCTCTCCAACGTCCGGGGGGCCGATCGGATCGTCGTGCTCGAAGGCGGCTCGATCACCGAGTCGGGCACCCACGAACAGCTCATGGCCGCGGACGGCAGCTACGCCGCGCTGTTCCGCCTGCAGGCGTCGCGGTTCGCGAGGGCGGAGGCGTGATGAGCCGGGCGAGGCAGAGCATCGCGGTGCTCCGTCATCTGGCCGCGTTGTCGTGGCGAGTCAGCCGCGCGGGCTCGATCGTGACGGCGGTGGTGTTCCTCGCCGTGGCGTTCGGCAGCGTGGGCGTGGCCCAGAGCCAGCGGTGGCTGATCGACGGGCTGGTGAGCCATGCTCTCGACCCCGGCCTGACCTGGCTGGTCATTCCCGTGGTCGTCGTCGCGTTCGCGCAGGTCGCCTCGACCATCGCGACCCGCGTCGCCGCACACCTGCGGGTGAACCTCGTGCACAAGGTCGAGGCCGAGCTGTCCGAGGAGGTCTACCGCTACGTGGCGCGCGTCCCCTCGATCGAGCACCTGGAGCGTTCCGCGTACCTGGACCGCGTCTACCTCGCCGCCAAGGGCAGCGGGGCGCTCGCCTCGTACGGGTGGTCGATCGCGGAAACCGGTGTCTGCGCGCTGATGCTCGGCCTCAGCGTCTGGCTGCTCGTGCTCGTGCACCCGGCCCTGCTACTGCTCGGGCTCACCACGCTGCCGCTGATGCTGCTCGCGAGTCGCGGGCAGTCCGCGCTGCGCCTGGTCCACGACCAGCACGCCGAGGTGGCCCGCCTGGAGGCGAACCTGCACGGTCTGTGCCTCGACGCGGACGCCGCCAAGGAGCTCCGCATCAGCGGCTCGGGGCCCGAGCTGTCGGCTCGGGCCGACCGGCTGTGGGGCGAGGTCACCGACGCCCAACGCGCGGCGCTGGCGCGTGGCACGCTGCTGGAGGCGGGCGGCTGGCTGTGCTACCTGCTCGGCCTGGCCGGCGGGTTGGCGTTGGTCGTCAACGAGGTGATCGCCGGGCGGATCGGGACGGGTGCGCTGGTGCTCGTCGTCTCCCTGGCCACCCAGCTCCGCACGCAGCTCTGGATGTTGCGCGACAACTACGCCAGAGCCGCGGACGCCGGGCGCGCCGCGGGCCACTACCTCTGGCTGCGCGACTACGCGTCGGGGTTCGACGACATCAGGACGCCCGCGCCCGAACTGCTTGCCGACGGCATCACGCTGGAGAACGTCTCGTTCCGGTACGCCGAGGGTGACGCGCCGGTGCTGCGTTCGCTCGACGCGCACCTGCCCGCGGGTTCGGTCGTCGGCCTGGTGGGCATCAACGGTGCGGGCAAGTCGACGCTGGTGAAGCTGCTGACCGGTCTCTACCAGCCGACCTCGGGGCGGATTCTCGTCGACGGGCAGCCGCTGGCCACGATCGATCCGCGGTCGTGGGCGGCGGTGTCGTGCGGCGTGTTCCAGGACTTCGCCCGCCTGCAGCTGCCCGTGCGGGAGTCCGTCGGTGTCGGCGACCTGTCGGCCCTCGACGACACGCACGCGATCAGCCGTGCGGTGGAAGCCGCGGGCGCGGCGCGGTTCGTCTCCACGCTGCCCGACGGCCTCCACACCCAGCTCGGCACGATCTTCGGCGGCGTCGACCTGTCCGGCGGGCAGTGGCAGCGACTCGCCCTCGCGCGCGGAATGATGCGCACCGCACCGCTGCTGCTGATCCTCGACGAACCCACGGCGGCAGTCGATCCCCAGGCCGAACACGACCTGTTCGAGAACTTCGCCCGACACGCGCGGGAAGCCGCCGCGCAGTCCGGTGCGGTCACCGTCCTCGTCTCGCACCGGTTCTCGACCGTGAGCATGGCCGACCACGTGCTCGTGATCGCGGACGGCGGGATCGTCGAGTCGGGCAGCCACCAGGACCTGCTCGAGTCCGGTGGTCGCTACGCGAAGCTCTACGCGACCCAGGCCCAGGCCTACGAAGTACGAGTGGGAAGGAGCGTCCCATCGAAATAGGTGCTGGATTCGACCTCCGGGGTGCCGGGGTGGTCATCACCGGCGGGGGTGGCGGCATCGGGTCGGCGTTGGCGCGCCGGTTCGCCGCCGCGGGAGCGCGGATCGTGCTGGCCGACGTCGACGGTGACGCGGTCGTCGAGGTGGCCGAGGAGACCGGCGCCGTCGCGGTCGTCGTGGACACGGCGAGCGAGACCGGTGTCGGACGGCTGGTCGCGACGGCGACCGACGAGCTGGGTGCCATCGACTTGTACTGCGCCAATGCGGGCGTGGCCCCCGAGGGCGGCCCAGAGGCTCCTGAGGCCTCCTGGGCGCGGGCGTGGGAGGTCAACGTGATGGCGCACGTCCGCGCCGCCGAGCTGCTCCTTCCGGCCTGGCTGGCGCGGGGCCGCGGTCGGTTCCTCGCCACGGTGTCCGCGGCGGGGATGCTGACCACGCTCGGTTCCGCCCCTTACGCCGTCACCAAGCACGGCGCGCTCGCCTTCGCCGAGTGGCTGTCCGTCACCTACCGGCACCGTGGCATCACCGTGCAGGCGCTGTGCCCGCAGGGCGTGCGTACCGGCATGCTCGCCGGGGCCGGGCCGAGCATGCGTTCCCTCGTGGAGCCTACCGCCATCGATCCGGAGGAGGTCGCCGACACCGTCGTCACAGCCCTCGCCGACGACCGGTTCCTCATCCTGCCCCATCCGGAGGTAGCTGGTTACTACCGTGCCAAGGCCGCGGACACCGATCGGTGGATCATCGGGATGAACGCCCTGCAACGCAAGATCGAGGGCACCTGACGGGCCTCGTGCGGACCAATTCTCCGCGGTGGGCCGGTCTTCCTGTCGTTCGTGGTCGAGCGGATCGTCGATCGACAGTCCCATGCGGTGCAGGGTCGGTCGTGCGGCAGCGAGGTCGTCGTCAATGCTCGAGGTCTGCGATCCTTCGGTCGATCTGACGCTCGTGCTGGTCGGCGTGGAGCTGCCGACTCACCTTCGCCGGCGACATCCTCGAGACCGGCACCACCTCCTCCGACTCCCCCACGCCCGGTCGGCGACTGCGCACCGAGCCGAGACTGTCGGTGGGAGCTGATTAACTGGCCGGATGTTCGAAACTCCCGACGAGCTCCGCAGCCTCCAAGTCCTGCTCGACACGTCTTTGGCCGACTCCAGCAACCACCTCAAGTCGATCATCCGGCCAGGTGAAAGCACCTTGGACGCCGAGCAGGTCGTCCGAGTCTGCCAAGGCATGTGCACCCTGGCCATCGCCACGGTCACCCGGAGCGGTGAGCCGCGCATCAGCGGCGCCGACGGGCACCTCCTGCACGGCCGCTGGATCTTCGGCACCCACCGCCAGGCCGCCAAAGCCCGTCATCTCGCGGCGCGACCCGGCATCAGCGCGACCTTCATGCGCGGCGAGCAGCTCGGCATCTTCACGCACGGACACGCCGTTCCGCTGAACCCCCAAGGGGCGAGCAGCGACCCGACGTGGCCGGCGATCCGCGACTACCTCGTCAACCACTACGACGGCGACGGCGACGACCCGTTCTGGGACGAGAACGTCTGGTATCGCATCGACCCCAACTGGATGGTCGCCTACAGCACCGACCCCGTCGGGCTGCTCGACCAACAACCGCCGGCCTAGGAACCGCCGCCACGAAGTGTCGCTGTTGCGCTCGGGTGCGGGCGGTATGTGTAGGCGCGCTTGAGCACGCGGCGCACGGTCGAGGCGGCGCCCCGGTGGCCGAGCTTGAGCAGCGCGCCCCGGATCCTGCGGAAGCCCCAGCCGGTGTTCTCCGGGCCATCCGCCCGATCAACGCCAGCACGGCATCGTCAACCGGCGGTCGCCCGATCCGGTACGGT
Organism: Actinosynnema sp. NPDC002837; assembly: GCF_040295345.1. Classification (NCBI taxonomy): domain Bacteria; kingdom Bacillati; phylum Actinomycetota; class Actinomycetes; order Pseudonocardiales; family Pseudonocardiaceae; genus Actinosynnema; species Actinosynnema sp. NPDC002837. The sequence continues at coordinate 204,425 of NZ_JBEOVG010000007.1, read as the reverse complement.
GCTGCTCATTGCACCTGCCCCTTTTGGTAGTCATCGAACGTGGGCGGATTGGCCCACGACCCGTAGCCCGGCGCCTTCGCGCCGGATGGGTGGGCGCCGATCGCCCGCCACAACAACCCTTCGGTGTAGGCGTCGGGAGAGACGACGAACAAGGGTTTGCGTCCATCTCTGGCGTGCGCGCCGTTTTCCCCGGCCTGGTGCTGCCCGGGCACATCCTGCCAGGGCCGGCCCTCCTCGGGCCGGCTGTCATCCGGGACGGCGGGCTTCGCACCGCTCCGGCCGGGCGCCGTCCAGGCTGCCACGTCCACACGTCCGGTCAGTTCCGGGCCGTACCAGACGCCGACGTACCAGAGCTTGATGATGCTTTGCACCACTGGATCGGGAGGGACGGCGGAGGGATCGGAAGAGATCGCGTTCCGGATCGCGTCCCACCCTTCTTGATTGACGACCGTTTCGTAGTACACCTCCGCCTGGCCTGTCCCCCACAGGTCGAACTCGCTGAACCCGGTCACCGCGGCGGAGAACTTCACGAATTCGCGCAGCTTGTCTTCCGTGGCCGTTCCTTGCGTCACGGTGCTTCCTCCTCGACGGTATGGAGTTCGAACGTCGGGCCGGCGTTCGCCCCCGGATGGCCGGTGAGCGGGTTGCGGATGAGGCGGTTCATGCTGTCGCGGATGCGGAACATCTCCCACACCGCCTTGAGCAGCAGGTCGGGCTGACCGTTGTAGGCAAGATTGACATTGGCAAGGAAGGTGGCGTAGGACTCGTTGAACTCCTTGGCCGCCGCCAGGATTTCCGGGTCCCCCTCGAGGTCCTTCAATTTGAGGTCCGGCTTCACCGGGTAGACGGCCGTCCAGTCGACGTTCAGTGTCGGGCCGGAAGGCTTGTTCGGCTTGTCGCCCTTCTGGTAGTACTGCCCCTTCTCCAGTTGCTGGAACCTGTAGTAGTGGGCGATTTCGTCCTCGCTGTCGTAGATGCCGCCGTGCAGCCCTTCGCCCTGCTCCGCGACGAGGGTGAGCGCCGCGACCGCGGTGTCCCGCCCCGTCACCTTGATCACGTCGCCGCCACCCGAGTAGAAGTACTCGGGGGTCACCTGGCGGGCGGGATTGCCGGTGAAGATCGTCTTCCCCACCTTGCGGGCCTGGTCCTCCAGGTGGTTGATTCCCCGGATGATCTCTTCGTAGAACTCGCCGATGCTCGAGAAGCGCTGGGTGGGGTCTCCGGGGACGAGGCCGAGGACGGTGCCGGACTCCTCGAGTTCCGCCAGTTCGTCCGATGACGGCGCCGAGCCGTTGGACGTCAGCCCGAGGGCCGCCCAGTCCACCGGTACGAACCTGTCTTCCTCGCTAGCCGCCTGCGCGGGCTTCTCGATCCTCAGGAACGTGGCGAGAGCCTCGGGAGAGAACGGTCGGAGATGCACCTCGAAGTCATCCGGACCAGACGGCAGGCGCGTCGGGTAGTTCGGCACGAAGCCGCGCTTGGTGAGGTCCGGCGTCCCGCCCACGGCGTTCATGACGTTCGCGACCAGGGTGAGGTGCAGCATCTCCTCGACGGCCACGACCCTTATGACGTGCCATGCATCCGAGTTCTTCCCGGGGTGCAGCGAGTAGAGGGCTGTCAGGTAGGGCGGGAGCGTCGCATGCTCCAGCTGGAGCCCCTTGTAGAGGTACTCGTGCAGCTTTTCGATGGTCTGGATCTGGGAGCCCTCGGACGGCTCCGATTCCGAAACGGACACTACTTCTGAAACGGACATGTTCTCCCGATCGTGGGCGGCGGCGGTGGCCGGTGTCGCGTTCGACCCCGCCGATCTGTCGGCCGTCTAGCTGTGCACGGTGACCGGCGCTTTCGCGGCACGCAGGTACCTGACGATGTGGGTCGAACTGCGGAAGGCGAGCGCCGCCATGGTCAGGCTGATGTTGGAAGTCGCGATGGAGGGCAAGCTGCCCGGCCCGACGAGGTAGAGGTTGTCGTGGTCCCACGAGTGCTGGGTGTGGTCGACCACCGAGTTCGCCGGGTCGGTTCCCATGATGTGGGTGCCCGCCAGGTGGTTGCCGCCCACGATGTTGTACCACTGGCCGTCGTGCTCGACGGCGCTGTAGCTCTTCTCGTCGTACTTGGTCCTGTCCTCGGCGCCGAGCCTCTCGAAGATGTCGGCCGCGAGCTTGCGGGCGAACGCGGCGCCACGCATGGTGTAGGGCGGGATCTTGAGTGACACGACAGGTTTCAAGTTGCCGATGGCATCCTTGTACCGGTCGTCCACGGTGACCGTGTTGCTCTTGTCGGGCAGCAGGTCGATCATGAAGGCCAGCAGGAGCTGTCGGGAGATCTGGTTCCCGAGTGTCCTGCGCAGCTCCGACCCGCGCAGGCCCCGCTTGTCGACGAGTTCGACCAGGTCCGTGTAGGGCGAGCCGGTTGCCCATCCCCAGCCGTCGTTGTGGATGTCCACGCCGAAGCCGGCCTGGGTCCTGCGGAATCGCCCGCCGCGCAGGTCGGTGATCCCGCTCGTGCAGGTTGTGCCTCGCATCGTGCCGGCCGGCTTGGGCAGCAGGCCCCACGACAGCAGGTAGGCGTGGTCCATCAGGTTGCGGCCGATCAGCTTGCTGCGGCTCATGCGCTGCATGTCGGAGGCCAGCATGAGCCGGGCGTTCTCGATGGCGTGCGCGCAGAGAATGTAGACGGTGCCCTTCACCGTGTACGTCTCGTAGCTGTCGGAGTAGAGCGACTGGTACTTCTTGATGGTGATCCCGGCTACTCGGCGGTTCTGCTCGTTGATCTCCACCTTGGACGCGACGGCTTGCGTCACGATCTTCACGTTGCCCTTGCGGAGCGCCTTGGTCAGCGTCTTTCCCGCGTGATACTTGGCCTGTACGGGGCAGAGCGGGACGCAGTTGGTGTTGCCCTGGCAGCGCTCGCCTTCTTCGGCCTGGCTCGTGCTCACCGCGCCGACCGGGACGAAGCCCTTGCCGCCGTCGTACGCGGCGTTCGGCACGCCGTTGCGGGCCTGCGGAAAGCTCCGCACCCGGAGGGTGTAATCGTCGTCCGCCAGGTTGACCCGCATGCCGTCCACGCCTCGGGCGACCGTCTGGTCGAGGTAGGACGGCGGCATGCGGTGCATCGGGAACACGTATCCCTCAGGGAAGTGCATTCCCAGGTATGCCTGGTCCTCGACTTCGGCGGCTACGCCCAGTTCGGCCTCGGCCTGCCGGTAGTAGGGCTCCAGGTCGTCGTAGCCGAGCGGCCAGTTCAGGCCCTGGCCGTACTTGGTTTGCAGGTCGAAGTCCTCGGGAAGCATGCGCAGCGCTTTCCCCTCCCAGTGCATGGAGGTGCCGCCGAGAACCCGGGTGAAGGTGGTGTCCGTGCAGTACCTGTCCTCTTGTACGAGGTAGAAGTCGTCTCGGGGCGTGTCCGGACGCACCGGCATGGTGTCGGTGCTCCTGGGCATCCGGGCATTCGGGTTGAACGGGTACGGAGACTGGTTGTCCTTGACGACCGCGCCGTAGAACCGCGACAGGTACGACTCGTACTCGGCGAGGTCCAGGTCCTTGCCGGGGCCGGCTTCGAGGATCAGCACGCTGTAGCCCGCTTGGCTCAGCCGCTCGGCGACGATGGAACCTGCCATGCCGGCACCGACGACAACGGCGTCCCAATGGCCTTGCGCGGCCTCTGCGGCGCTGGTCTGCGTCGCGGCACCGGCCGGGAAAATAATTTGGTCTGCATCATCGAAAGATGTCATTGATACCCCTTTCCACGCCTGGGGTGACCTCACCCGGTTACGGGAATAATTCCGGTGACAGATCCCACCAGTCGTCAGAACGGATGGTGATCGAATGACTATCCGAGGCCCGCCACTGCCACTGGCAAATAGAGGACCTGCTCAGAATCCGAGTTCAAGCCGAAGAACCGAGTCGAGCAGGCATCGCGTCGCCCACCGACGAACTGCTAAGGGATTCCAGTGATCCCCAGCGGCTCCCACCTCCAACCGCGGCCACTCGCCGCGTTGTCGGCCCGTCCGCCTACGCCGCATACGAGAATCACCCTTCGCTTTGCCATTGACCACGTCCGACGCCGCTCGCCGATCCACCGGGATCGCGGCAAGGGGCTCCGGCACGAGGCTTGCATATGGCGCTGTCTCCCGCACCGGGTCTTGTCGGTGAATCCACCGTTCGGGTGTAGTAAAAGAGCCTTTTCAGCGTTGCCTCTCCAGGTCGAGGACGTAGCGCGATTGCGTGGCCGGACAGCAACGCGCTGAACTGGGAGTTTGCGGGGTGAGCGGCCTTCGCGGAGGCGACGGCGTCGGGTGAGCCCGCATCGGCGATCATGGAGTTGCGACGCTTCACGACTCCGAGGAAGACCCCACCCTCCGGTGCACGTGCAGATCCACATCCACGGCGAGGTCACCGCCGTCGACCCGGTCGAGTCCAATCAGGTCGACCTCGCCTCACCGCCGAGTCAGGCGCGCACCAGCAACGCCGCGGCCCGGCTCTATTCGCGCCGGTGCTGTTCGAACCGGGAACCACTCCCGTTCGAATCGAGGAACGACGACGCTGAGCACACCGTGGCAGCAGTCCGGGAGCGCGTCGACCGCCAATGGTGTTCCCGGTCGGAAGCATCGAGCGGCCACACCGTCATCGCGCGGTGGCGCGAAGGAGTTCTGCGAGCTGCTCCTGTGCTGCGTTCAACGGTCGCCTGGGCAGGAAGAGCGTGCGGTCGACCGAGGTCGAGGGGCCGGCAAGGGGGATGGTGCGGATTCCGGGGAGGGTTCGGTGGGTGATCGCAGAGGAGACTGCCATGCCGATGCCGGTTCCGGCGGCGACATGGGTGCCGATCGTGTCGATGTCCTGTGCGGTGCGGACGATCCGCAGGGTGGCGCCGGACCGTTGGAATGCCGCGATGAGGCGGTCGCAGAGGCCGCTGTTGACCTGGTGGGGCCAGGTGAGGACGCCGAGGCCGGAGAGGTCGTCGGTTCGTAGTGAGCGTCGCGCGGCGAGGGGGTGTCTGTCGGCGATCAGGGCGACGAATCGTTCTCTGGAGAGTCTGGTGGCCGTGACGCCGGTAGAGGCGACGGGACCCCATCCGATGCCGATGTCGAGTGTTCCGCGTTCGAGGGCGTCGAGTTGGGCGGCGGTGTCCATGCGACGTGGTACGGGCGTCACGTTGGGCAACTGCGCGCGTAGTTCCGGTAGGCAGCGCAGTAGTAGGTCGTGCCCGATGTCTTCGGCGTAGGCGACGGAGAGGACTTCGGTCGCCTCTCGCGCGAATGTCGTGCCCACCTCGTAGGCGCGGCGTACTTGCAGCAGCGCGGCACGTGCCTCGGGGAGGAGGCGTTCGCCCAGTGGGGTCAGTCGCACCTGTCGGCTGGTGCGGTCGAACAACCCGCCGCCGATCTGCGCCTCCAACTTGCGGACAGCCTCGCTGACCGTGGCCTGCCCCAGGAAGATGCGCTCGGCGGCACGACCGAAGTGGAGTTCCTCGGCGACCGCGACGAAGCACTCGAGCCGACGGAGATCGAGTTCCACGCTCGGAGGGTAGTCGATGCACCCGCAGTCATCGATCGGCCGCACCGATCGCTGTGGTCTTCAAAGACGCGTTGCTCGCCGGCTCCGCACCAGGCTGACTGGGGATGCGCCACCAGACGCGGTCGCGCATGGCATCGACCCACTCGAGGAACTCATGACAACCGTCTCAGTCGTCGTTCACTCGCGGCAGGGCCGCGGACAGGCACTCGCGGAGCACATCGCCGCCGGGGCGGAGGACGTCGACGGAACCGACGTCCACCTCCTGCAACTCCTCCCGGAACAGGTCACCGACGGCCGCTGGGCGGATGCCCGCATCAAGGCGCGCCTGGCCGAGTCCGACGCGATCATCTTCGGCTCGACCACGTACATGGGCAGCTTGTCCTGGGTGTTCAAGGCGTTCATGGAGTCCGCCTTCGACGAGTGGTTCGTGCAGGGCTGGAAGGACAAGTTCGCCGGCGGCTTCACCAACTCCGCCTCCCAGAGCGGCGACAAGCTGATGTCGTTGCAGCAACTGGCCGTCTTCGCCGCCCAGATGAACATGTTCTGGATCCCCGTCGGCGACCCGCCCGGGAACAACTGGAGCGGCGGGAGCCGCGACGACGTCAACAGGCTTGGTTCCTGGCTCGGCGTGATGAGCCAGAGCAACGTCGACCAAGGCGCCGAACTGGCCGGAAGCCACGGCGACATGGTCACCGCGCGGCGCTACGGCGCCCGGGTGGCCCGGGTGACGGCCCGTTGGGTGCACGGCAGGGCCTATCAGACCGAACGCATCACCGAGACCGAACTACGCGAACTCAACAACCGCGTGACGACCGAGGCAGCCACCACGCACTGACGACGTGTCCGGAATCCGTCCCACGATCGGCGATTCAGCGTCTTCGACAGGTGCGGGCGGGGGGCGGAAGGCTCCGGTGTCAGCCGGTGAGGCCGGCGTCGTGGGCGAGCAGGGCGACCTGGGTGCGGTTGTTGAGATCGAGTTTGGTGAGTATGCGGGAGATGTGGGCTTTCACGGTGGCCACGCTCATGAAAAGCTCGCCCGCGATCTCGGCGTTGGACTTGCCCCGCCCGACGGCGACGGCGACCTCGCGTTCGCGTTCGCTGAGCCGATCCAGCGCGGTGGTGGCGTGCCGTTGCCGGGCGGCGGCGCCGGTGTCGCTGAGGTGGGCGATGAGCTGTCGGGTCACGGTCGGCGACAGGATGGGTTCACCGGCCGCGACCCGCGATATCGCGCGCAGGATCTCGGCGGGTGGGGTGTGTTTGAGCAGGAAGCCGCTGGCCCCGGCGCGCAGCGCGCGCAGGACGTGCTCGTCGGCGTCGAAGGTGGTCAGGACGATGACCTCGGGTGGGTCGGGTCGGGCACGCAGCTGTTCGGTGGCGGCGAGGCCGTCGAGGATGGGCATGCGGATGTCCATCAGCACCACGTCCGGGGCGCAGGCGTCGACGGCGGCGGCTACTTCGCTCCCGTCGCCGGCCTCGCCCACCACGGTCAGGTCGGGCGAGCCGCCGATGACCATCGCCAGCCCGGCCCGCACGAGCGGGTCGTCGTCGACCACGAGGACCCGCACCGCTGCGTTCACGTCGGGCTCCTTCTCTCCGCCCAGCCGGGCCGCGGACCGACCCTGGCCGCGATCAGAGGGTAGGCCACGGTAGCCAGGCCCAGAGCCGGAACTCACCGGCCGGGGTGGGTCCGTGTTCGAGGCGTCCGCCGGCGAGGGCGGCCCGTTCGGTGAGCCCGATGAGGCCGATGCCGGCGCCGGGAATCGCGGTAGCACCGCCGGTGCCCATCGGGCACGGGTTGCGGATCTCGACGGTCACGCCGTCGCGCGGGGTTGCCCGGACGGTGACGGCCACCTCGCCGCCGGGGGCGTGCTTGCGGGCGTTGGTCAGCCCTTCCTGCACGATCCGGTACGCGCTGCGCCCCACACCAGCCGGTACGGCGGAACGCGCGTCGGTCTGCCAGTCGAGCCGTACCCGCATCCCGGCGCGCCGCGACTGGTCGACGAGGTCAGGGAGGTCGGCCAGCGTGGGCTGCGGCCGTTCCGGCGTCTCGTCGGACCGGTCGACACCGGCGCGGAGGACGCCGATCACCTCCCGGAGGTCCTCCAGCGCCTGGTAGGCGCTGTCGCGAACCACCCCGGCGGCACGGGCGACCTCCTCGGGCGCGGCGTCGGGGCGTAGCTCCAGCGCCCCGGCGTGCAGGCTCAGCAGGGTCAGGCGGTGGGCGAGCACGTCGTGCATCTCCCGGGCGATCCGGTTGCGTTCGCCCTGGCGGGCCTCGGCGACGCGCAGCTCCTGTTCGGCCTCGACCCGCCCGGCCCGCTCCCGCAGCGACTGGCGTCGGGCCCGGACGAACATGCCCCAGGCAAGCACCGCGACGCCGACGACGACGCCCAGCACGATCTCCGACGGGGACCCGACTGGGACGTCGGGCCGAACCAGCAGCGTCAGGAACGGTACGAGCGCGCACCCAGCCGCGATCGGGGCGACCACCGCGAAGCGCCGGTGCACCGCGACGGTGAACAGCGCGATGAGCGACGCGCCCCCGGCGGACGTCGCGTAGACGCTGACCAGACCCGCGGCCACGGCGAGGCCGACCGGCCGGCGCCGGCGCAGCCACACCCCCAGACTGCACAGGCCGCCGAGGACGAGGTCGACGGTGAGCAGACCCGGCGCGACGTGCTGCGCGCGGCTGTCGACCAGGGTCAGCACCACCACGCCAAGGGCCAGCACGAAACACGCGGCGTCGACCACCCGGCCGCGGGCCGTGCGCTCGGCCGGGCGTGCCGGATCGTGGTCGGCATCGCTGATCACGCCCGCCGGCAGCGGGCTCCGATCCCGCGGGTCCGCCGGGGCCGTCATGATCAAAGCGTACGGCCGGGTCGGGCCCCACGGCATCCGACCAAAGTCGAACCCGGGGTGTAGACCTTCGGCCCGCCGCCATCGACCTCGGCCCGTAGCGGCGCGTGCGGACGCATCGGCAACCTTGTTCCACCTGACCGGAACAGACGGCCCGACACCCGAACGAACACCCCGAACCTGCTCGACAACCCGCCATCCGACTGAGACGAAGGAGCAAGAGATGAGATCACCGCAGGACACCGCCACCGCGCCGGCCCGCAGTTGGTTCGTTCGAGGCCGGCTCCTCGGCGCCGCGGCGATCGCGTTCGTGGTGTCGGTGGTGGTGGAGAACGCGGTGCTCGCGGTAACGGGCGCGCCGACCTTCGACGCTCCGATCGAGGACGTGCTGGCCTACTACGCGGCCAACCGCGACTCGGTCGCGATCGCGTCCGGTCTGGTGGCCCTGTACCTGCCGCTGCTGCTCGTGTTCGTGACTGGCCTGCACGGCCTCGTGGAGCGGCGCGGCGGAGAGGGCGCCGACTGGTCGCGCCTCGCCGTGGCCGCCGGCGCGACGCTGTCGGCCGTCTTCGTGCTCGTCAACGTCCTGCAGATCGGGCTCGCGCTGTCCGCCGGCGGGCTCGCCGAGCCGACGCCCCCGTTCGAGCTCGTCTGGCAGGTTCACGCGGCGGCGTTCGCGCTGGCCCTGCCGACGCTCGGCGCCACCTTCGTCGGCGCGGCCCTCGCCGCGCACGCGAACGGGCTGACCCCGGCTTGGCAGCGCCTGCTGGGCCTGGTGGGCGGGAGCCTGCTGCTCGCCGCGGGGCTCGGCAACCTCGCGATCGCCGACGGCTCGCCGCTGCTCTTCGTCGGGCTCCTGGGGTTCGCCGCCTGGCTCGTCTGGCTGCTCGCGACCGGCGTGCGCCTCGTCCGGTCGTGACCGAGATGCGGTGGTGCCGTCCTTTCGTGGCGCAGTGGCAGCTGGACCGGCGCCGCGGGGGCAGGAACCGCCGCCGGTACCGAAGGAGCCCACATCGCCCACACATCCCATCCCTCGACCTGACCAAGCGCTACCAGGCTTAGCCGGCCTCGAGCAGTGCGCGCGGTTCGACGGCGGTCGCGTCCAACTCGAGGCAACGGCCCATCGCGTGGCGCGCCGCTCCTCCGTCACCGAGGGCCAGGTGGCACTGTCCGGCGCGGTACCAGGCGACGGCGCCGGCGCCGGTGGCCAGTTCCCCGGCGTGTTCGTACCAGCGCGCGGCCTGCTCGACGTGGCCGATCGCCAGGTAGGCGTCGCCGACGGTGGACCGGGCCTGCACGCAGTACGGGTCCAGAGCGATCAGCCGCCCGCACAGCGCGGTCACCTCGTCGTGATCGGCCGGCTCGACCCCGAGGGCGAGGCGCAGCCGCATTTCCACCAGGTAGCGCTCGTTCTCCAGGGCGATCAGCTCGTCCGCCGCGTCCCGACCGCCCGAGGAGACCACCTCGGCGTGACAGGACTCCGCCAGGTCCGCCTCGTCGGCGGCACGTGCCCGGTCCGGTCGTGCGGCGCTCAACAGCGCGACCGCGCGGTGGAACCGGCTCCGCACGAGCGCGGCCTCCCAGTCGTCCTCCGCCGCCGGCACGGCGGGGAACACCGACCGGCCGGTCCGTTCGAACCGCCACCCCACCGTCAGGTCGAGCCCGCCGTGCAGCGTGTGCCCGATGCCCTGGAACGCCGACGCAAGGCGTACCACCGGGTCCTCAGCGTGTTCCGCGGGCTCGCGGAACACGGCCAGCGCACGGTCGCGCAGGCCGGGCGTCACCACTGCGACCTTGGCGAGGTCGTACCGAAATCGCTGGTGGGCCGCCGACCCGTCGGAGGGCCGGTCCAGGTCGGCCAGGTCCAACGCGAGCCGGTGATAGGACAACTGCGCCAGCTGAACCACGACCAGGCTGCGTCGCCGCCAGTCCAGCGCGTCCATCCGCTCGATCGAGCGCACCAACGTCCGCCAGGCGGGTGTGCGCCGCTCGGGCGGCAACTCGCTCGGCGTGCGGGCTTCGTAGCCGGCCAGGCCGGCGTGCCGGATGACCTGGTGCCGCAGCCCGGGCACGCTCACCCGGGAACACCACGACCACCGGTCGGACGTCTCGTCCAGCCACTCGTTGACCGGCCGGATCAACCGCAGCCGCACCGGCGCCAGGTCGCTGGCGCCCATGTCGACCAGCGGGCGCCAGAACGGCTCCAGCCGGTTGTGCGGCGGCGCCGGCCGACCGGTCACCGCGGGCGGTGAACCCCGCGAGTCCGACCGGGTGTAGACGCGTCGGAAGGCCCCCGCCGGCCTGCCGGCCGTGCTCTCAGTCACCGGACGGGCGGCGGTAGGTGGCGACCAGCAGACCGGAGGCCCAGTCGACGAGCGTGGCCACCAGCTCGGGTTCCCGCACGATCTCCTCGCGCAGCCGGTGCACCCGCGGCAGGTGCTCGTCGGTCCACTTGGGCTGCGGCAGCAGGTCGTCGGCGAGGAAGAGCGCCCCGTCGGTCAGGTGCCGGTACACCAGGTCGCGCCGTTCGAACTTGGCCGTGGTGGTGTCGACGAAGACCAGGTCGAACGGCGGCCCGTCATAGGTTTCCAGCCATTCGGTCGCGTCGGCCGTGACGACGTGCACCCGCGGGTCACCCGCGAAGGTCTTCCGGCAGGCGTCGGCGATTGTCGGCGACCGCTCGATGGTGGTGAGCGTGGCGTCTTCGTCCATGCCGTCGAGCATCCAGCCCGTGCCGACACCGGTCTGCGAACCGAGCTCGAGCAGGCGGCCGCCCGGTTTGCTCGCCGCCATCGTGCGCAGGAACGCGCCGGTCTCCGGCGTGGACGCCAGGGTCAGGTTGGCCCCACGTGCGATGTCCCGTGCCCGTGCCGCCAGCGGCGGTTCCGGCACGACCACCGCGTCGGTGGCTGGTTTCGTCATCTGCTTTCCTCCGCTGTCTCAGTTTCCCTTGGCCGCCGCGGTTTCCGACTCGCGGACGAACCGCCGCGCCCAGATCTCCAGCAATGAGCCGCGCAGCAGCCAGTACGCCACGACCCCCCAGAAAACCCCGACGACGCCGAAGTCGAGCAGCTCACCCAGCAGCCAGGCGATCGGGAGCTGCGCGACGATCGCGGCGGTGAGGTTGCCGTACATGTCCAGCTTCGTGTGCCCGAACGCGCGGACGATGCTCACGTTGGTGAGGTTCCAGGCGATCAGCGGGATCACGACCCCGATGACGATGAGCGCCTGACCCACCTGTGTCCGCACCTCGGGGAACGTGGTGAACACCCCCGCGATCTGCTCGCGCAGCAGGATCAGGGCAACGCCGACCGCGAACCCGGGCAGCAGCAACGTCGACCGCCCGGCCCGCCACGTCCCCCGCACCCGGCTGGTGTCACCGGCCCCGATCGCACGTCCGACGAGGATCCGCACCGCCGACGAGAACGCGGTGCCCAGCCCGTAGCACAGCACCATCACGTGGAAGGCGATCCGGCCACCGCCGAGCGCTGCCGTGCTCAACCCGCCGACGATGGCGAAGAACACCGCCGTGCTCGCGTAGTCCAAAGCGGTCGACACCATCGCCGGGACGGCCACGCGCGGGATCGACGTGTCGAAGTCGACCGGTTCGGGATTGCTCGTGCGCAGCCGCTGCCACAGCTTCGCGCGCACGGCCAGGGTGACGAGCAGCAGCAGGCCCAGCAGCGAGGACAGGCTGGTCGCCAACCCGTTGCCCACCGCGCCGAGCCGGGGGAACGGTCCGGGGCCGTAGATCAGCAGCCAGTCCAGCACGATGTTGCTTCCCGCGGTGAGCAGTCCGGCGAACATGGGCAGCCGGGCCAGCTTGTAGGCGTTGAACGTCGCCGCGACGGCGCCGAAGATCACGCCGAACACCAACGTCGGCGCGACCGCGGCGAGGTACTGCCCGCCCATGACCGCGGCGTCCGGTCCGGCGTCCGACGCGACCAGCCGGGTCAGCTGACGGCCGAACAGCACGGTGACCGCGACCACTAGCACCACGACGACAGCGGACAACTTCGCGGTCGACCGGAGCGACGCGGCGATCCGCCTGCCGTCGTCCCTGCCGGCCAACCGCGCGGCGAGGATCTGGTGGCCGGCCACGGTCGCGAGTGCGAGCGTGCTGAACACGTCGAAGACCGCGGCGGCGCTCGCCACCGCCGCGAGTGGCAGCGCGCCGTAGTGGCCCATCATGGCCGTGTCGATGACCCCGGCCAGCACGGAGGACAGCACTCCGACCACGAACGGCAGGCCGAGTCGGAGGATCGCGCGCCGGTCGGAGTCCGGTGCCGCGTCCGTGGCATTGGTGCTCATGTCGCTCCCGCGTCCGGTTCGTCGGGTCAGGCGGAAACGCCGGCCTGTTCGAGGTACTCCCGCGGCTGCACGGCGGTCGTGTCCAGCTCCAGGCACCGGCCCATCGCGTTCACGGCGTCGCCCAACCGGCCGAGGATGTGGTAGCACTGCCCGGCCCGGTACCACGCCATCGCACCGGCGCCGGTGCCGAGCTCGCCGACCCGCGTGTACCAGCGTGCCGCCTCCTCGTAGGAGCCGATCGCGGCGTACCCGTCGGCGACGACCATCCGCGCCTGCAGGCAGTGGGGATCGATGGCGAGCAGCTGGTCACACCGCCGGCGGACCTGCGCGGTCAGCTCCGGGTCGGGTGCCCGGCTCGCCGCCTTGATCAACGACTCCAGCACGATCCGCCGGTTCTCCACCGCCACGTACTGGTCCGGGCCGTTCTCCGGCGCGGAGGAGAACAGCCGTTCGCTGAGTTCCCAGGCCTGCATGACCTCCGTGTGCGTTTCGGCGAAGTTCCGCTCCCGCATGCGCAGCAGTGCGGCGGCGCGGTGGAACCGGCTGGTCATCAACAAGTCGAGCCAGGTGGCGTCGGCGCCGGCGGACGGCTCGCCGTAGGACTCGAACCGGCGCGCCAACTCCAGGTCGCGCCGCATCCGCACCGCGTAGCTGATGCCCTGTCCGGCCGCGGCCAGCCGCAGGACCGGATCGTCGGACCGAGTGGCGAGGTGCTCGAACAGGTCGGCCGGCGACTGGGTGGGCGCGGACAGGTAGACGTTGGCCCTGGCGACCTCGTACAGGTAGTGGTCGGTCTCCACCGACCCGTCCGGCCGGTGGTCGGCGGACAGCGCCGCGGCGACGCCGTTGAACGACAACTGCACGAGTTGGAAGATCACCAGCCGCCGGCGCAGCGGCGGCAGGTCGGCGAACCGGTCGAGCGCGTCCACCAGCACCCGCCACTGCCTGGTGCGCAACCGGTCGGGCAGCTCGCGCGGGTCACGGCAGGCGTACTCCGCCAGGCCGGCGTGCCGGATCACCTGGGTGCGCAGGCCGACGACGGAGTGGCGGGCGAACCACGCCCACGAGGTCGACTCCTCGTCGGCGAGCCAGTCGTTGACGTAGCCGATGGCCTGCAACCGCATCGGCGCGTACCGACTCGACGCCATGTCGATCAGCGGTCGCCAGAAGATGGCGAGCCGGTTGTGCTCGATGTCGGGAAGCCCTGTCGGGCAGGGGAAGTAGCCGCGCGGATCGGTCCGGTCGTACACCGGATTGATCGCCGGCTCAGTTCGCGCGGCCATGACTCTCCACGAAGGACTGGATGTGATCGAACAACACTGCCCGGTTCCGGTTCGACTTCACCTGGTGACCCTCGTCGTCGAACCGCAGGTAGGTGACATCGACGCCGAGGGCACGGGCGGCGGCGACGAACTCGTCGACTTCGTCCACCGGGATCCGCGGATCGCGCACGCCGTGGGCGATGAACAGCGGCGGGCAGTCCTCCGTCAGCCGGTGACGGGGAGACCGCTCCCGCAGCACTTCGTCGGCGTCCTCGCGAGGTACGGCGCCGAGGATCTGCCTGCTCAGCGAGCCGGCGATCGGGCTGAAGAAGGCAGGCGACCGAGTCGCCAGCCGCACCAGGTCGCACTGCGGGCTGATCGCGATCGCGTAGCGGACCAGGTCGGGTCGCGTGGTGGCGGCCACCAGCGCGGCGTAGCCGCCGTACGACGAGCCGAAGAAACCGACCCGGTCCTGGTCGACCAGGCCACTCGCGACGCCGTGCGCGACGCCGTCGTAGAGGTCCTGCTGCATGGCGCCGCCCCACTCGCCGAGCCCCGCCCGCCGGAACTCCCTGCCGAACCCGCGCGAGCCGCGGAAGTTCAGGTGCAACGAGGAGAGCCCCAGCAACGCCAGGTACTGGGCATCCGCGTGGAACCGCCAGTAGTCCCGTGCGGCGGGTCCCCCGTGCACCATCACCACGGTGGCGGCAGGCTCGGCCGGCGCGTCCCGGGGCGCGAGGCGATAGCCGACGATCGGTTTCCCGTCGGTGGCCCGGTAGCAGAACGAGGTGAGCTGCGGCAGTTCGCCTCGTGGCAGATCCGGGCGGTTGACCAGCAGCGTGGCGTGTTCTCCGGTCGCCGGGCGGCACCGGACGTACTCCAGCGGCCCGTCGTCGTGCACGACGCAGACCAGCCACACCTCGTCGGTCGCGTCGCGGTCCAGTACCACCGGTTCCGCGCCGTCCACCGCACCGAGGTGGCCGGCGACGGCCGCGATCTTCTCGGCCATCCGGCCGGACAGCGGGAGCTGCTGGAACCGCTCGCCGAACACCGCGCACAGGTCGGGCGTCGCGGTGATCGGGTCGAACCACACGCCGTCCGGGCCGATCGGATAGCCGGCCAGGTCGAGTTCGTCGTGCCGGGCGATCTCGGTGATCTCGCCCGTCTCGGTGTCGATCCCGAGCAGTCTCCTGGTCGGGGCGTCCGTGCTGGTCAGGAGGTACAGCGTGGTGCCGTCGGCGTTGAACCCGGGCACGGCGAGGTCGGCGACCGCGTCCGGTTCGATCGGGATCGTGGTCTCGCGCGCCCCGCCGGACGCCCTGACGACGACCGTCGAGGCGCCGTCACGACCGAGGCGCACCCCGCCGCGCGGACGGGACTGCCGGTCGACCAGCCAGCGGTGGTACCCGGGGTTCGGCTCGTCGAGCAGGACTGGCCGGGGATCGTCCAGGTCGACGTGCCAAAGCCGCGTCAGCCGGCTACCGGGTTCGCGGGCGCTGTAAGCGACACCGGCGTCCCCCAGCCAGTACTCGGTAACCGGACCGGTGGCCACCGGAACCACCTGGTCGGCGTCGAGGTGGTAAGCCGTCAGCGCCCAGGTCTCCCGGCCACGCGGTGCGTGCAGGAAGGTCAGCCACCTGCCGTCCGGTGTCCACCGCGGGTCGCGCACCGCGCCGTCGTCATACGTGGCAACGACCCGAACGGGGCCGGGACCGTCGGCCACGGACGTCATCACGCACACGGCGTCGCTCGACTCGGTCCGCCGCACGAACACGACCGCGGTGCCGTCCGGCGAGAGCCTGGGCGAGGTGTTGGTCTCCAGCGCCCGCAGCGCCGACCTGAGCACCGGCGAGATCGGCGGCCGGCGCGGTGCGTCGAGGGTCATCGCGATGCCCCGGTCAGCTCGTCGCCCAACGGGTCCTCGTCGGGGTACACCCCGGCGGCACCGCGGGACACGCCCATGGTGAGGGTGTAGATCGGGCCGTGGCGACGTCGGGACAAGCCGTGCATCGCCAGGTAGGCGCTGTCCTGCTGAGCCGGGGTCACCAGCGTGCTCAGGCCGTAACCGGCGCCGAGGACGATCAGGTCCTGGGCGACGGCGCCGGACCACGTGTACAGGCTGCGCAGCCCGGTCTCGCCGGGCCGCCGGCGCTGGTAGGCCGGGAAATCCGCGACCAGACCCAGCGTCCAGCTTGCCGATGACGGGGAGCGCATCCCCTGGAGAGCCGCGATCATGTCGGTGCGCAGGTCGCCCGCGCGCACCAGTTCGATGCTGTGCTCGCGCGGGTGGTACCGGTAGGCGCCCGGCTCGACGCCGCTCACCCGGTACGCGGCAACGCAGATCTCCCAACCGGCGCCGATCGCGTCGTCACCGTCACGCAGGTGTGCCAGGCCGTACCTCAGCAGGCCGGACAGCACGGCCGCGGGCACCGGACGCCGGACGTAGCTCCGACCCGACCGCCGGCTCAACAGCAGGCGCGAGATCGGGACGTCGGCGGGTTCGGCGGGGTCGGGCAGCGCCACCTGGCGACCGCCGGGCGGCTCGGTGGGCGCAGGTGCGCCGGAGGGGTCGGCGTCCGCTGCGGCGGGCCGGCCACCCGGGCGCCGCGATGCGACGTAGAGCTGATCCGACGGATGCCACCCGCGACGCTGCCAGTGCCGCAGGCCGGGCACCAGCGCCGCCCGACGGACCTCGTCGGCGGGGTCGGCCAGGTCGGCGTGCGGGCGTTCGTCGCGGAGGATCGCCTCGGCGAGGTCGACCGGGAGGTGGCGGGTGGTCCGGCCGGTCACCGTGTCGGCGACCTCGATCTCGGCCTTGTCGACCTGCGCCACCGGCCGGATGCGCGTGCCCACCGGCCAGTGGACGCCATCAGGCCTGATCGGCTCGGGCGGGAGAGCGTGGATGATGGCGGGTTCGGCGGGTTCGGCGGGGCGGGCCTCGGTGGTCTCCGACTCGACACCGCCCCACAGACCGACGCTCATCAGGTATCCCTCGGCCATGCCGTCGAGTCCGAGCAGCGACTCGACCGTCGGCGCATCCGTGGCGTCGTCGACGACGGCGCGCAGGCCCGCGGACTCGGCGGCGAGCCGCACGGTGCCTGCGACGTGCCCGGCGTCCATGTGCACGGTGCGAAACGTCCTCGGCTCGCGATAGCGGTACATGTTGCGCTCGAAAACGCTGGTGACGACGACGATCGCGGCGGCGGAGGCGATGTTCGGAAACACCGACCGAATCGTCTTCTCGTCCACCCCGTCGGACCGGACGAGGCGAAGGCTCAACGGCCGCGTGGTCACGTGGTACCAACCGGAACGCATGCCGGGTACCTGGCGGACGGCGACATATCCTTCCGTGGGATGACGTCCACCACCGGACGGTGACGTGCGGCGCAGCAAAGGCGCGGAATCGGTGATCGGAACACGTTCCCTGATGACGCCGAAAGCAAGGGATACCGTGGCCAGGAACGCATCCTCACTCAGGGGGCGCTTGAGCGCCGACCCAGTCCAGAAGGTCGAGGCGGGCGTGCTCTCGATAATGTCTTCATGCGGCTCTGGAACGTCGATACCCGGCCGTTCGAGGTAGTCTTCCTTGTACCGGTCGTCGTCAGGCTCGACGGCCTGGTAATCGCGCATGCGCGACTGATCGATACCGATCGCAGCAGCCTCCGAATAATCCACGCAGGGATAGTCGAACGCCAGGAAGTGGTACTCGGCGGCTTCCCGCCAACCGGCGCGGTCCCACTCCTCGACAAGTTCGAGCAGCCATTGCTGGTCGGGATCCGCCGATATCGACTCCGCGTCCACGAGCAGGCTGCGGGCGAGCAGGCCCGAGATGCGCGCCGACCAGGCCTCCACACCACCGTCAACCCCGGCGAACCGCGCCAACCTGGCCGCCAGCGCACCCGGTTCCGTCGGCTCCGCAGCCGCGGCGAGCACGGCCGCGATCGACCGCGTCACGGTGAACCGGCGCTTGCGAAGAAGGTCGTCGACGACCCAGCGATTCCCCGTGGCGTCATTTGGCGGAATGATCCGGGCCGCCGGGCTGAGCCGCACGAGCATTGTCCCCCCTCATAACTGGTTCGACATTGGCTTCAGGGCGGAGCATGGCCGACCACGTTGACACGGTCGGCCATGCCCGCCTATCTGACCGATCAGTAAGCGTCGGCCTGCAGGAGCATGACCTCGTACTCGGCCGTCTCCTCGACCTCGTTGGCCACCTCGATCGCCACAGCTGCCTCCATTGGATTTCACCCCCTCTGTTCCGTGGATAACATCGACCGCGACCGACACCGAAAAAGGGCGCCAAGCAACGGCCAGGACAGTGGATTGGCAAGGAAGACTACGAACGCCCATCCGCGACGTTCAGCGGTCGCACGATGGCCACGCCAGGTTGCAGTGCCATGAATCCCCCCGGTCCATTGCCGCACTCGTGTTGAAGGCCTGGCCGCCGCCCCCGCTGATGAGCGGGTACCCCCGGCGTCGCTGCGATATATCCCCATGGTGTCAGGCCGGCGATTTCGTCTGTGTCGGGCGAACACCCGACAACCGGCGGACCCGTCAACGACCCCCGTCGACCGACCGCAACAGCGCCACCGCGTCGAACGACGGGCTCTCACCCGCACGTCCGGGGCGAGCCGGTGTCAGCCGATGCGGAAGGACCCGATCACGCCAAGTCCGCTGAGCACGCCGACCACCGACAGCGCCAGGCACGTCACCGCGGCCGACAGCACCCACGCACGGCGGCGTGATGCCGTGACGACCACGAGGCCGAGCGCGGCCCAGAGCAGCCCTTCGGCCAGGAACCACGGCTCGTTCAGCAGCAGGTCCTGGAGGTCGGCGACTCGCTGGTCGTACCACCGCCACACCTCCGCGGGCAGCACCACCGGGTGCGCGCCGGTGAGGCTGAAGACCCGCAGCGTGCTGTTGACCAGCGCGTGGGTGCAGCACCCGACGGCGGTGAGCCACCCGAGCGCGGGCAGCGCGCGGCGCAGCAGCGGCACCCGCACGGCGACGGGCGGCAGCACCGCGGCGACGAGGATGATCGCCGCGCCGATGGCGTTGATGGCGCGGAACGTGGTCTCGGACACCGGCTCGCCGATCATGCCGACCTTGCCGCCGAACGCGTAGTACGCCCGGTAGCACGCGTAGGCGAACGCCCACAGCGCGAGCAGCCACGCGAGTCGGCGGTCGGCGCCGAGCCGGGGAACCGGTGCCCCGCCCGACCGCGGCGGAATCCGGGCCGGCACCGCCGGCAGTGCAGAAGACATGGTCGTTCCACTCTCTGGCGGGGACGGGCGGCGCGCCCGTGCGGGTCACGGTCGGATTTCGCCCGTGACGGTCGCACGACGACACTGAGGGTTCACTGAGATCCGGTCACCGGCACCATCCATTATGGACTGTCGCGACCACCGCCTCGCACGCGCTACCGGCAGCTGATCCCGGCCAGGTCGAGCATGCGGCACAGGTCGTGGAAGCCGTGCACGCACGCGGATCGGAGCGCGTCATCGGGAAGGACGCCGGTGCGGAGGCTCGCGACGAGCAGTCCGGCCCGCTGCCGGAAATCGGCGATCGCCGCGTCCAGCGCCGGCCGGAGCGCCACCGCCTCCTCCGCCGCGACCAGTCGCATCACCCGGAGCACCGGCCCGCTGGAGTCGGCGCCGCGGTCGGCGGTCGACTGGCGAGGTTGCCCCGTTGGCCGGCTACCGCACCTGTTGCACGACAGTCGAACCGATTCGACTCGCGTCGCCAGGGTCGTCGCAGGGTCCGCCACAGCACAAAGCTGGGACGATCTCGGAACGCTCGTGGGCACCGTTGACACCTTTCGCGATCTTATTTACGCTCACGCGAACCGGTTCGATACGGTTTTCTCGCCGATCCGCGCCTTCCTCCCTCTTCTGGAGGAGTCCATGGACGCCTGCTGTCCAGACCGACCCAGGCACACCTCGACATCGACGACACGGCTTGCAGGACCACGGCCCACTCCGTCGTCACCCGGTCGGACGAGTCGACCGGCGGTGCCCAACCTGATTCCGAGAAGCCGACCTGGGGCCACAGCAGCGCTTCCGGCCTCGGTCGGCACCCACGCCGTGGTGCACACGAAAGGCAGAGAGTGGTATGAGCAGCCGATCCGGCCGCCTCACGGCGGCCTTCGCAACTACGTTCGTACTCGCCGTCACAGCCGGACCGACCGTGCTTCCCGACGCACCGAGCGCCCAGGCAGCCGCATCCGGACCGTGTGACATCTACGCCTCGGGCGGCACACCGTGCGTGGCCGCGCACAGCACGACCCGGGCGCTGTACGGCGCGTACAACGGAGCGCTGTACCAAGTCAAGCGGTCCACGGACAACACCACGCGGGACGTCGGCGTGCTCAGTGCGGGCGGTGTGGCCAGTGCCGCCACCCAGGACTCGTTCTGCGCCGGCGCCACCTGCCTCATCAGCATCATCTACGACCAGAGCGGCCGGGGTAACCACCTCACGCAGGCACCCCCAGGCCACTGGCCCGGCCCACTCCCCGGTGGGTGGGACAACCTCGCCGTCGCGACGGCCGCCCCGGTCACCGTCGGTGGACAGAAGGCCTACGGCGTCTACATCTCGCCCGGCACCGGGTACCGCAACAACCGGACCAACGGCGTCGCGACCGGCGACCAGCCCGAGGGCATCTACGCCGTCGTCGACGGCACCCACTACAACCAGTGGTGCTGCTTCGACTACGGCAACGCGCAGACCGACGGCCAGGCCGACGAGCGCGCCATCATGGAGACCGTCTACTTCGGCGCCAACAAGCAGTGGGGTTACGGAGACGGCGCCGGTCCCTGGGTCATGGCCGACCTGGAGTGGGGCCTGTTCTCCGGCGTGAACGCGGGGTACAACCGGAACCCGCCCATCAACCACCGCTTCGTGACGGCGATCGTCAAGGGCGAGTCGAACCACTGGGCGATCCGGAGCGGGAACGCGCAGTCGGGTGGCTTGACGACCGTGTTCGACGGGCCGCGCCCCGCCGGCTACCACCCGATGAAGAAGGAAGGGGCGATCCTGCTGGGCATCGGCGGCGACAACAGCGTCTCCGGCGCCGGTACGTTCTACGAAGGCGTGCTGACCTCCGGATACCCGTCGAACGCCACCGAGGAGGCCGTGCAGGCCAACATCGCGGCTGCCGGGTATGCCCCGCCCGGCGGCGGCAACCCGCGGCAGAACGTCCAGGTCGTGGGCAGCCAGTCCAACCGGTGCGTCGAGGTGCCGAACGGCTCCACCGCCAACGGGCTCCAGGTGCAGTTGGCGGACTGCCAGAGCGTCGACCGGCAGCGCTGGACCTACACGTCCGACCGAAGGCTCCAGATCTACGGCAGCAAGTGCCTCGACGCCAGCGGTCAGGGCACCGGCAACGGCACCCAGGTGATCATCTGGGACTGCAACGGCCAGGCAAACCAGCAGTGGAACGTCAACTCGGACGGCACCATCACCGGTGTGCAGTCAGGCCTGTGCCTGGACGCCGACGGCGCCGGGACGGCCGCCGGCACGAAGATCATCCTTTGGTCGTGCCACGGCGGCGCGAACCAACGATGGGGCCTACGCGGTTGACCGGACGTCGCCGCCGGGCTTCGTTCCCCTCCGACCGCCCGGCCGGGGCCGCACAGCCGATGCCACCACGGGCCTGGCGCCCGACAGCGGCGGCACCGCTGTCGGGCCCGGTCGTGGTCGGCCAGGCCGCGACCGTCGGAACTGCCGGGTCGCGGTGGCCCCGACGCCGGGCGCCAGGTCGCCTACCCGGGCCACACCGCTCTCGCTTCCCTCTCCTGACCGCCTGCACGAAGCTCCGCCGCACCCCAGGAGCCCCTGTGCCAGACCCGACCCTGGTGTGCCCGCGTCCGCGAGTCACGCCCGGACGGCCACTTCGGCGCGTTCCACCCTGGCACGGCATCGCCGGCTCGTCCCGGTTTCGTCGAGCCCGGCGGCCGGCACCTCACTGCGATGGGCGAGCACGGTGCGCTCAGAAAACTCGGCGTTTGATCCGCCACACGACGAGTGCGAGCAGGGCTGCGGCGAGGCCGACGAAGATGGCCGCCTCGACGAGTTGGAACCTCCAGAAGCGATCGGCCGGGTGGTACAGGACCCATTGCTGGATACCGCGCTCGTGCAGGTACGCGCTGAAGTCCACTCCGGCGCCCCGTGCCGCGACCTCCATCTCCACGGCGTCGTAGACCGAGAGGTGACGGCCGGACGGATCCGCGTAGCCCGAGGCGATGATCCAGTCGGCGCGGTCACCTGCCGGTATCCGGGAACCTCCGGCGTCGAGGGTCGCGTCGTCGGCGGCCACGCGTTCCATGGTGCTCAGCGGCGCCTGGACGTTCGGGCGCAACCAACCCGCCACGACGACGCGGACGGCGAGGTAGGCGCCGAGCGCGACCGCGAGCGCGGGCAGGCTGCGCCGCAGCAGTGCACCCGCCGCCGTGGCGGCGGCGAACGCGAACAGCGCGTACCCCGCCGGAACGAGTCCTTCCAGGTCGAACGCGTCGGTCGTGAACCGGCTGTTGAGCACGTCCAACGGCTGCCGGTACCAGGTGATCGACGCCGTGAGCGCGACGGCGAGCGTCGCGGTCAGCGCGCCCAGGGCACCCAGTTTGACCGCCAGCCAGCGCATCCTCGGCACCGCCTGGGTCCAGGCGAACTGCCAGGTGCCGGCTTCCAGCTCGCGGGCCACCAACGGCGCGCCGAGAAACGCGCCGATCAGGAACGGCACCAGGTTGAACAGGGACAGCATCTTGGACGCGTACCCGTGCTCCTCGTTCAACCGCCTGATAGCGGTCGAGCACGCGTCGGAACCGTCGGCCAGCCCGCCCGCGCAGGCCGCGGCGCCGTCGGGGAACAGGGAGCGCATCGACGACCCGGCGACGAGCAGGAAGAGGCCGATCGCCGCCACCAGCAGGCTCAGCGTGAACACTTCGGCGCGATGTTGCCGCCAGGTCAGCCACGTCATGCCGGCACCTCTGAGACGGCCGGTGCCTCGATGTCGTGCCGGGTCGGTCGACGCAGGTAGGCCAGCACCAGGTCTTCCAGCCCGATCGGGTCGGCCTGCCAGCCGGGCGCGGTCGGCCCTCCGCCATCGCGCACCAGCAGCGTGGTGTGCCGGTCGCTGTGGGATGCCTCGACGACCGTGCCCGCCTTGTCGAGATCGGCGGTCGTGCGCGGACCGACGAGCAGCCGGTGCTCGGCCAACAGCGTCTCGATGTCCCCGGCGAGCGTGACCCGGCTGTGGTTGAGCACGATCAGGTGGTCGCAGACGCGCTCCAACTCGGGCACGACGTGGGACGAGAACAGGACGGTCATGCCGTCGGCGGCGACCGCGCCCATCAGGGCCTGGAGGAACTCGAGTCTGGCCACGGGGTCGAGGCTGGCCATCGGCTCGTCCAGGACGAGCAGGTCCGGCCGCTTGGCCAACGCCAGTGCCAGCGCCACCTGGGCTTGTTGGCCGCCGGAGAGGGCACCCGCCTTGCGGTCCAGCGGGATGTCCAGCTGCGCCAGCCGCCGTTCGGCGAGGCCCTGGTCGAATCGCAGGTTGCAGGAGCGGCCCAGGTGGAGCAGGTCCGCGACGGTGAAGTGCTTGTAGAGCGGGTGCTCCTGGGCGAGGAAGCCGATGCGGGACAGCACCTGCGGGGTATTGGCGGCCGGGGACTGGCCGAGCACCTCCACGGTGCCGGACGTCGGCGCGAGCAACCCCACCACCAGGCGCAGCAGCGTGCTCTTGCCCGCACCGTTGGGGCCGACCAGCGCGATCACCCGGCCGGTCGGCACGGACAGGGTGCAGTCGCGCAGCGCCCACGTCCGACGGTAGCGCTTGCCCAAACCGTCGGTTCGGAGCGCGTACTCGGTTGTTGTCATGCGATGTTCTCATTCTTCGCTCGGTTGACGACAGCGGTGAAGAGCGCGTTGACCGCCTGCTCGTCCAGACCGGCGGCGTGGGCCCGGTTCAACCAGGTCTCCAGACCGCGCCGCAACGAGGTGTACGTCGCGGCGGACATCCCCGCCGTCGGCGCCTCGTTGACGAACGTGCCCTGCCCGGGGCGACCGGTGACGAGATCCTCCTGCTCCAACTGCCGGTACGCCTTGGCGACCGTGTTCGGGTTGATCGCCAAGGTCTCGGCCACCTCGCGGATCAACGGCAACCGGTCACCTTGCCGCAGGAAGCCCAGCAGCACGGCTTGACGCACCTGCTGGACGAGTTGGAGATAGGGCGGCACACCCGAGCGGTTGTCGATCCGGAAGACGAACATGAACCCCTCCCTGCTTTACTAGTGACATAGTAAAGCAGTAAAGATCGCCTGTCGGCAAGCAGCCGCATCGGGTGCGGAGGGGATCCGGCCGCCGTGGGCGTGGCCACCGGCGGGCAGGTAGTCGTGCGGGCGCCGGCTCAGGTCCAGGGCGGCTATCCACTGGCGCACAGTCGGCGAGACGATGGTGCCGTAGCCGGCCGTGGTGGTGTTGACGGACGAGGAACGCGAGACCCTGACACGTCGGGCTCGGCGGGCCGAGTCGTCGCAGGCGTTGGCGCAGCGGTGCCGGATCGTGCTCGGCTGCGCCGACGGTGGGTCCAAAGAGGCGGGTGGGTGCCGGTGATCGCCGGCACCCACCCGGTTCTCACGGGTTCGGCACCAAGGCCTGCCCACCGTCGCCCAGCGCGGTGACGGTGCCGAGGTCCGGGCCCTGGACGGGCCGCAGCGCGGGGATGCCGCTGGGCTGGGTGCCGAGGTCGCCGCTGGAGTTCGAGCCCCACATCCAGAGCCGACCCGAGGCGTCGAGCACCTGCCCGCCGTAGATGTGGCTGACGACGTCGACCGCGCCGGTGATGCCGTCAACGCGCACCGGCACGGTCTTGACGCAGTCGAAGCAGTCGCTCCCGTCGCCGAGCGCGCCGGACGAACCGTGGCCCCACGACCACACCGTGCCGTCGTTGCGCACGGCGTAGCCGTTGTAGCTGTCACCGTCGATCTCGACCACCCCGGTCAACCCGGAGACGCGCACCGGGACCCGGGAGACGCCGCCGGTCGTGCCGTTGCCGAGGGCGCCTTCGTAGTTGTCGCCCCACGCCCACGCGGCGCCGTCCGCGGTGACGGCGAACGCGGTCGCCCCGCTCGCGGCGATCTTGACGACACCGGTGAGCCCGCTGACCCTGGTCGGCACGCTCGACGACTCGGAGGTGGACCCGGTGCCGAGCTGGCCCCGGTGGTTCCAGCCCCAGGCCCAGACCGTGCCGTCGTTGCGCAACGCGTAACCGCTCTCCCAACCGGCCGCGATGGCGGTGACACCCGTGAGCCCGGGGATCTGCCGGGGTTCCACCGGGTGGGCGCCCACGCCGAGGCCCCGCGCGCCGGAGCCGTCGCTGCCCCATGACCAGACGGTCCCGTCGCCCCGCAACGCGTAGTGGTTGCCGGCCAACGCGTCGGCGACCGCGACGGCCCCGGTGAGCCCGGCCACCCGCACCGGGATCGGGACGACGGCAGAGGCGTACCAGGCTTCACCGAAGTCCGGGCCATTGCCGCCCCAAACCCACACCGAGCCGTCGGCCAGCGCCGCGGTGTTCGACGCCAGCGACACCAGGCCCGACAACCCGTGCAGCGGCTTCGGCAACGACGAGGACGTCGTCGTCCCGTTGCCGAGCTGCCCGTGGTTACCGCCCCACACGTAGGCGCAGTCGCGGAGGCACGGCACGGGCGGCACCGAGAAGTACCCGGCCAGGTCCACGGCGACGTGGGTCTCACCCGCGTTGTTGTAGGCGTAGAAGCGCGACTCGTCGACGTCGTACTGGATCACGACCACGGCGAGGTTCGCCGCCGTCTGGCCGCGCGCCAGGTTCAGGTTGGACGTCTCCGGGCGATCGCGTTCGACCTGCCAGGCCGTGAGGTGCGTGTCGGCCGTCGGCGCGATCCCGGTCATGTTGACCACGGCGCCGATGGCCTCCGCCGGCACCGCCACGTCCGGCATGACGCCCCGGGACCGCTGCGGCCCGATGGGCGTGGAGTTCTGGTTGGCGTTCCCGGTGCCGTTGCGGGTGTCGAAGATCCGCCGCGGTGCGACCGGGGTGAACACCGCTCCGTACTCCGGCGTGTAGAACCCCTGGATGTCGACGACCAGGTCGAGCTCACCGGCGTTGTTGTACAGGTTCACCAGCCGTCCGGCGCCCAGCGCGACGGTCGTGAGGTTCGGGTTGGTGCCGCCGACCGGCACGTTGACCGTCGAGGCGGTCGGCCGGGCGGCGCCCGCGGGCCACGCCGTGACGTACGTGTTCGCGGTGGCGCGGGCGGCCGTCACGTTGAGCACGACCGCGGTCGCCGAGGCGGGCACGGTCCGCGACAGGTCCAGCGTCGTCGTGCCCCCTGGCCCGACGTGCCCGCCGCGGTACTCGTCCATCACCCGGGACGCCCGCGCCGGGATGAACTTCGACCCGCCCGAGGTCGCGTAGTACCCGGCCAGGTCGGCGATGACGTGCGTGCTGCCCGCGTTGTTGTACAGGTCGACCACGCGGTCCGCCCCGACCGCCACGGTCACCAGGTTCGCCCGCGTCTCGCCCGCCCGGAGGTTCAGGTTCGACACCGCCGGCCGGGCCCCGCCGTGCGGCGAGACCGTGACGTAGGTGTTCGCGGTCGGCTCGGTGCCGGTCAGGTTGAACACCACCGCCGTGGCCGACGCCGGCACCCGCCCGGCCAGGTCGAAGGAGATCGTGCCCGCGGTCCCGATCGGCCCACTCCCCGAACGGGTGTCCAGCACCCGGGTCGGCGACAACGCCGTGTAAGTCGACCCAGCGGCGGCCTGCGCCTCGGCCACCGCGGGGAAACCGGCCGGAACGACCGCCACCAGGGCAACCGCCGACAGAACAGCGGTGAGCAACCGCATCGAACACCCCCAAGGTCACGGATCCCCCGACCCGCGCGGGACGCTACCGCTCAAATCCCGACGGCACAGCACCTTTCGGCGAATTCACGCGGGCACAGGCGGGCCTCGCGGTGCCACAGGTGTCCGAGGTGACGCCGACGACGGTCACGTTGAGCACCCTTGCCGTCAGCCACGGCGGCGGTCGCTGCTTGGCCCGGACAACCTGCGATATCGCAACCAACCGCAGAAGGCGAGGCCGAGGCTCGTCACGATCACCAGGGCGGCGCGGGTCCCGACGGAATCCGCCGTGGGCCACGCGACGGTGGTGATGGGGCCGTTGTCGAGAGCTGGTTCCCAGCCACCCGCTTCCTCGACGGTGCGACCTGTACCGGACGCGGACAGCGCGGATGGCACGTAGTTGACAGCGTCCAGAATCGCGAGCACGACGACGACCACGATTCGGATTGCCTCCTGGCCGGTGAGTTCGCCGAGGACGTAGCCGAGGGCGAGGGTGGTGTAGCCGCCCATCAGTGGTCCGACCACGGTGACGACCGCGACGGCGACCAGCGGTGTCGCCGCCGCGTCGACGCGGACGAGCAGGTAGCAGGAACAGACAAGGACGAGTGCGGCGTAGGCCAGGTAACCGGCAACGAAGTTCCACAGCGTGTCACGAGAGGTCGTGGCCGGGCCGGCGGGAGCGAGCATCCAATTGACTTGCTGCCGTCGTCGCCGCCACGCCCGGCCGAGAAGCGGCACGGTCACGGCGAGGACGATCGGGGTGAGCACGGTCCAGTAGCGGCCGATGCCCCGCAGTCCCAGAAGGCCGTCGCCGACTTCCGTTCCACCGGAGCGGAACCCGATCCAGATCATCGGCGTGACCGCGGCCAGCACGACGAGCATCCGCGGGGTCATGGACCGCCGGAGGTGGTAGGTGAGCATCACGCCGCCGATCGGGTCAGCGCGATGTACGCGTCGTTGAGCGTCGGCTCCACCTGCTTGGCCTCGTCCGACAGGGACTCCCCCAGGAACCGGACGCGGTACCGGTTCGGGCCGACCCGGGTCACCGCGGTCAGCGCCCCCGACCCGTGGAGCCGCGCCGCGGTCGACTCGTCCCCCTCAGCGACGAAGACCGGCGGTGACATCGACACCAGCACGTCGGGGCTGCCGTCGAAGATCAGCCGTCCCCGCTCCAGCACCAGCACCCGGTTCGCAATCGCTTCGATGTCCGAGACGACGTGGGTGGAGTAGACGATCGTGGCGTTCGTCGCCGCGTGGGCGAGGTGGCTGGTGAAACGCAGCCGCTCCCAGGGATCGAGACCGGTCGTCGGTTCGTCCAGCAACAGCATCCGGGTCTCGGTCGCGAACGCGTAGACAAGCCCGACCCGTTGGCGCATGCCGCCGCTGAGCGTGCCGATCGCCCGGTCCCCGAGCGCCCCGCCCAACCCGAACCGGTCGAGCAGCCCTTCGATGGGCGCGGTGTCCAGGCCGCGCACGGTCAACAGGTAGCGCAGCAACGCCTTGGCCGACACCTCGGGATCGAGGCGGGGGTCCTGGGGCAGCAGTGTCGCCGCCGCGCGGAGCGCCCTGCGGTCGGCGGCGAGCGGTGCTCCGTCGACGGCGATCACGCCGGAGGACTCGACCGCCAGTCCGGCGAGTATGCCCAGCAGCGTCGACTTGCCGGCGCCGTTGCGGCCGAGCAGCGCCACGATCCCCGGCTCGAGATCGAAAGTGACGCCTTGGAGGGCCGTGGCGGCGCCGAACACCTTGCCCACATCGCGGACGCTAATCATGATCGCCTGCCTCCTTTGTGATCCAGCGAAGCCGGGACACGTCCCGCGGCAGCAGGCGCGCGGCCGTGATCGCGGCCGCCGCCACCGACGTCCACAGCAGCAGGCCGGCCGAGATCGGGTGCGACCGCCCCGGCACGTGCCGCATCCAGTCGGCCAGCGTCGGGTCGATCACCAGTAGCGAGGGGCCACCGGTGAGGTAGGGCAGCACGACGACGGCAGTCGTGATGCAGCCCGCCGCTCCGGCGGCGACCCCCGGGCCCGGATCGAACCGGGCCACCAGGACGTGGCACGCCGCGACCGCCACGACCAGGCCACCCAGAGACGGGACCAGGAGCGACAGGTACGGCTCGTCCGCGGTCGTGGACTGGCTGAACGCGGCCAGTGCGGTGACGATCGCGAAGATCGCGATCAGCCCGCCGCGATCCCGCCACCAGCGGCTGCGCGGATCCGTCGACCCGGCTGCGACCAGCCGTCGATCGGCGCCGAACCGGGCCATCCCGAACGAGAGCACGCACGCCGAGGTGACGGGGATCAGCCAACTCACGACCCAGTGTGCTCCCAACTGGAAGCTCGTGACTCCCACAGGCGGCTGCCCGTAGGTTCCCGTCGACCAACCTATCGCCAGGGGGAACGCGGCCAGCGGGAGCGCGAGGGCGCCGGGGCGGAATGTCCGCACCGCGACGCCCTCGCGGAGCACCTGGTGCCGGATCGTCACGTGACCCAGCATTCGTTGCCGTTCAACCACGTCTGGCCGTCACTGGCGTTGGCGAACACGCTCCAGACGCGTCCACCGGTCACGCCGCCCCGGTCCTTGCGGCCGTCGACCCAGCCGGTGCCTTCTTCCCAGATGTTGTCCTGTCTGCTGCCCTGGTACTTCAGATCGGCGTAGGCGTACACGTAGTGCGGGTACGTATTACCCGCGACGTTCGTGACGTTCTTCGCATCGAAACCCCAGGTCAACGTGGCCGAACCCCACGGTCGCCAACACGACGCGGCCACGTAGTAGCCGGTACCCCACGCATGCGCGGCCGGTGCGATGCCCAGCGTCGCGAGGGCGATCGCACCTGCCAACAGCAGCCGGCCCCCCAATTTGCTTCTCATTTCCACCTCCGTAATCGGACTTCGCCGGAAGTGCTCCGGCTGGTGATGACTACCGACGCTGTGGAGAGATTGGCCGGTCACGTCCTCGGTTCGTCCTCGGTACGTCCTCGGTTCGTCCTCGCGCCGGTGGGTGCCGCGTGTAACGTGCTCCTGCCGCACCATCGATGCGGCCAAGGGGGAAGGCGCTCAAGCCACGCTCCGTCCGGCCCGCGACGCCGGCACCACGCGGGGCTTGCGCCCCGTCGGGATGCAGGCGGGCACACCATCACTGGTCACGACCAGTGATCCCAGAACGAGGATCTCCACGCCACCCCCCGGTAGCCACCGCCGGCCGGCACCAACGCCAACGTTCCGGAACAGGCTCTCAGCCCGGGGTGCCGTCGACCATTCCCTTTTCATCCAGGCGAAAAGGTGCTGCGTGGGGGTTGTGTGGCGGCGTGGTCACGATGCGCGTGCGGCTGGCCGGCGGCCAGATCGAGGCCCAGGGCGGTGGCGCTGTGCAGCACGGATCCGCCGTGCCGCCGGGTGATCACCAGGCCGGCCTCCCGGAGCACCGTCGCGTGCCGGCTCGCCGACGCCGGCGAGGTGCTCGCCCGCCGGGCGAGCTCGGTCGTGGTGCAACCGTCCACTGTGGCCAGCAGGATCGCGGCCCTGGTCTCGCCGAGCAACCGGGCCAGCGCCGGGTGGTCCGGACGGAAGCGGCCCGGTGCCAGCCACCGGGGATCGTGCGGCACCGGGTACACGATCACCTGCGGCAGCTCGCCATCGATGATCGTCTGCGGGTTGAGCTGGGCGAAGTAGGACGGCACCAACCGCAGCCCGCGCCCGTCCAGGTGGATCTCGCGGTCGGACGGGTGCCGGGCGAACTCCAGCACCGGCCGCCGCCACCGCATCATCGGCGCGAAGCTGTCCAGCAGCCCTTCGACCCCGCGCTCGCGCAGCACGTGCCGGCGCATGGCCAGGTCGCGGTGGACGTGGGTGCGCAGCCGGTCCCAGTAGGGCGCGACCGCGTGCCGGAAGTAGGCTCGGAGCACCTCGCCGAGCTCCCCCAGCGCACTCGGACGCCCGGCGGCGAGATCGGCCAGCCACGCCCCCGCCCCCGGGGCGCCGCCCAGCCCCTCGATCTCGGCCCCCAGTCGTGCCCTCGGCGTGCCCAGGATCGCCATCACGGCCTCCTCAAGGCCGAGCGCTCCCTCGGGCGGGGTGAGCAAGTCGGGGAAGTAGGACGCGTGCGGAACCAGCGGGAACAGCCGAGCCCGGACCAGCGCGCTCAGCTCGGCCCGGCGCAGCTCATCGGCGACCTGCCGCCGCCAGTGCCCCAGCACTACCTGCCCGTACCGCCCCTGCAGCGCCTGCACGCTGTTCACCAGCTCCCACAACGGATCCGGATCGTCGGCCAGGACCGTCAGCGCCAGATCTCGACGCGTGAAGTGGATCCGCACGCCGCCTCCCGGGTAAGACGCAGGTCCCGGGATCGTACGGCCGCGGCGGCTACCAGGCGTAGGCCTCGGGGCGGGTTTGGGGCGGTGCGGGCCCGGTGCGGGGAACAGCTCGTCGAGGCGGGGAGCGGATCCCACTCGTTGTGGCCGCTGACCGGGCTGACCAGGTCCTCGACGGTTCGACTTCGACTGCCGCGGTCTCCACTGTGCGCCGCGCTCCCTTGCTCGAGTGAAGTTTCGCCCTCATCGGGAATTGCGGTGGAGCGGATGCCACCGGGCTCAACGGGACGAGGGCGGACCGCAGAGCGCGGCCAACTGGTCCACCACCTCGGCGATCGGCTTCCGGGTGTCGATCTCCATCGTGGCCGTCGCCCTGAGCAGTGGCTCCACCTCGGCGGTGTCCGCGGCGATGCGAGCGCGCTGGTCGTCGGTCTTGCCGAACGGGTTGTCGGAACGTCCGGCGATGCGCTCGAACATCACCTCGATCGGCGCGCTGAGCAGCACCACGTGGGCGAAACGGGGGTAGAACCGGCTTTGGTTCCACACCGCACCGGAGATGACCAGGGGTTCCCCGGAACGCTCGTGCTCGGTGAGCAGACCGTCGATCCGGTCCTCGCGCCACTGCCGCTCGACCCCGGTCCCGTCCGCCGTCGGGATTTCCTCGATCCACTCTCCGAAGTCGGTGTCCACCACCCGGTACCCGCGTTGTTCGAGGTGGCCCAGGATCGTCGACTTACCCACCCCGGACATGCCGGTCACCATAATCACGGCCACCCGGCCACCGTAGAGGACAAGGCGACCGGCCGGACTGGACAACCTCGGTGGCGTCCGGCTCGACGGCCCGGCGGCGAGACCGAGCAGCGCTCCGCGGTCACCCCACCAGCCGGGCAGCCACTTCGTCCGCCGCCCGTTGACCCGACAGGATCGCCCCGTTCATGCTCCCGGACGTCTCGTCGGCCGTTTCGGTGCCCGCCCAGTGCACGAGTCCGACCAGTTCGCGGAGGTACCGCCCGAACGTGGTCCACGCCTTCGGTGCGACCGCGGGGTTCGGCCCGCCGGGCGCGAAGACGTCGTTGCCCCAGGAGAAGTCGGTGTAGTCGGTGGTGTGGCGAGCGGATTCCCCGTACAGGTGCACGAGGTGCGCCACGACGCGCCTGCGGCGCTCGTCCTGGTCGTAGGCGTCGAACCCGCGCGCGTCGCAGAACACCATCAGGATGCCGGGGCCGTCGGCGCCGGGGCTGACGTCGAAGGTGAGGAAGACCGTCTCGTCGTCGGACACCGCTTCGCCCGAGAGCCCTCGGTCGCGCCAGAAGGGACGGTCGTAGGCGACGAACGCCTTGCTGAGCGCCCCCAGCCGCCAGCTGCGGGCCAG
Organism: Actinosynnema sp. NPDC002837; assembly: GCF_040295345.1. NCBI lineage: Bacteria > Bacillati > Actinomycetota > Actinomycetes > Pseudonocardiales > Pseudonocardiaceae > Actinosynnema > Actinosynnema sp. NPDC002837. Next base: position 171,914 of record NZ_JBEOVG010000007.1, on the reverse strand, counting down.
ACCGTAGTGGCGCTCCGGCAGCGCGGGCGAGAACTCGATGGTCGAACGGTCCGTCGGCGACGCGGTCACGATGACGAACCGGGCGTCGATCGTGTGCTCGCCCGTCCCGACCGTGACGCGATCGCCGACGGTGGTGATGGTCTTCACCGGCGCGTCGACGATCACGCGGGACCCCAGCGTGTCGGCGAGCCCGCCGACGAGCGCGTGGGTGGTGCCCAGCACCCGGTCCTGCTGATCGCGGCCCTCGACCTTGAGCATGAGCTCCACGCCGCCGAGGTTCTTGATGTAGCGCAGTGCGTTGAACAGCGACACGTCACCGACCGGCGCGCCCCAGTGCACCAGGCTGAACATGGTCATGAACTTCCGGGTGCCCGCCAAGGCGTGCTTCGAGGTCAGCCACTCGCCGAGCGACATCGAATCGAGCCGCGCGGCGTCGGGGTGCTCCCACGGGGACGACACCGGGAGGCCGTCGACGATCTTCTGCAGCGCGCCCATGATCCGTGTGATGTCGAGCATCACCCAGGGCGCCAGGGCGGTGATGCCCTCGACCTTGCGCCTGCCCCCCGAAGGAGATCACACCCTTCCCCTGGTGGAACTGGGGCACGAACTCGCAGCCGAGCCGGCTCGCCAGGTCGCGCACCGCCGCGTGGTCCGGCGCCACCCAGGTCGCTCCGGCGTCGACGGGCACGCCCGCGATCTCGGTCCTGCGGATCCGACCACCGACGCGATCCCGGCCTTCCACGACGACGACGTCATACCCCGCTCGGGCGAGCCGGTCCGCTGCCGTCAGTCCGGCGAGCCCGGCGCCGACGACGACGACATCGGCGGATCGATTACCGGCACTGTTCATGGTCGCGCTCCGTCTGTCCGGGGGTCTCTCGGCCATCGCACCGGAGCACGTGTGCCTCCGACGCGAACGCCGCGACGACACGTGCCTCCCCCTCGGTCGACGACGGGGGTGCGTCACACCCTTCAGCTTACAGACCAAACGGTCGGCTAAGAAGTGCGCTTGGTCGCATATGTGCGCGTGTGGGGTCGGCGGCCCGCGACACCCCGGGGCCGGGACGGTGCGCTCAGCCCGGCAACTGCTCCCCGCTGGCCAGCGCCAAGAGGAGCTCGCGCGCGCCTCTCGTGGCCTCGGCGTCCCCGTAGGTGATGGCGGCCGCCACTCCTTCCGCGGCGCGACGGACCACCAGGATGCGGGCGTCGTCCACACCGTCGAGGGCGAACTGCTCGGACCACCACCGCTCGTCCGCACGAACGAGGTCCACCACGCCGGGCACGGTGTAGATGCCCGCCCAGGCAGGCGCCGAGGTGAAGTACTGGGTGACGGCGTCGGAGCCGGAGCAGAGCGCCCGGACGTAGGCCCTCAGCATCTTGCCCGGCGTGTTCTCCGACAGGTCGAGATGGGCGACCACGGCCGCGCGGAACCTGCGGTTGGCGTCCTCCACGAGCGCCGTCAGCAGGGCGTCGCGATTGGGGAAGTGGTGCAGCAGGCCGCTCTTGGAGACCCCCGCGCGCTGGGCGATGAAGGACAGCGAGACACCGGTCCCGCGCTCGGTCATCGCCGCCGCGGCAGCGCCGAGCACCGCGGCGCGAGTGCGTTCGGTGTTGCGCGTCGCGCGGGACTCGTCCGTCGAGTTCGAGGTCATGGTCGGAGGCTACTACCGTGCGAGTGGTCGACTGTAGAGACCGTTCGGTCCGGCTAATCGTCCCTGACCGCGAGTGCCGCGCGCCGTCGGCGAGGACGGGCGCGCGGCACTGCGTCACCGTCGGCCCGGTGTCGTCACGCGCGGGTCCACTTCTGGTTGTCCTGGCCGTTGCAGGTCCACAGGATCAACCGCGTGCCGTTGGCGGTGGCCGCTCCGTCGGCGTCCAGGCACAGCCCGGCGCGCACGTTGCGGATCGAGCCGTCCGAGCCCGACGCCCACTTCTGGTTGTCCTGGCCGTTGCACGACCAGATCACCACCCTGGTGCCGTTGGTCGTGCCTTGCTCGTAGGCGTCCAGGCACCGGTCGCCGAACACCCGGAACTCGCCGCTCGGGTTGGTCGTCCACTGCTGGTTGGCGCCGGCGCCGCAATCCCACAGCAACACGGTCGTGCCCCGGGCCGTGGAGGCGTTGTCGACGTCCACGCACCGGTTGGACCCGACACCGCGCAGCCGTGACGTGACGTCGCCGGACGAACCGCCGGCCGAGAACTGCCACCAGTCCACGTTGAACAGGAAGCCGCTCCCACCGGTGTAGCGCAGGTACACGTCCTGGTTGCCGGAGGCGCCGCTGACGGGGCAGGTCACCGATCGCCACGCCTGCCAGCCGCCGGTGTTGGGGACGGTGCAGCGGCCCACGACCGTGCCGGCGGCACTGCCCAGGCGGACCTCGATCGTGCCGCCGGAGGTGGCGGAGGCGACGCGGGCGGTGAAGGACGAGGCACCCGCGCCGAAGGCGACGTTGCGGACCTTGGTGTAGTCGCCGTTGTGGAGGGAGCCGATGTTCATGCCGCCCTCGGCGGAGGGTTCGGTTTCGATGCCCGAACCCCAGGCGATGGTCTCGGCCTCCTGGCGGACGTAGGGGTTGAGCACGTCCACCGGCGGCGGGCCGGCGGTGGTCATGGTCATCTGGGGAATGGTGCCGTCACCGTTGTAGGTGAACTTCTCGATCGCCACCGATCGGGCGTAGCCGCCCCCGCCGGGCAGGGCGCCGTTGTGGTAGAAGAAGTACGAACCGCCCTTGTAGTCGACGATGCCCGGGTGGTTGGTGAAGCTGGAGCCCTGGGTCGGCATGACCGTGCCGCGGTAGGTCCACGGCCCAGTGGGGCTCGGGGCGGTGGAGTAGGCGATGAACTCCGAGCAGCACTTGGCGGCGAAGATCATGTAGTAGAGGTTGTCGCGCTTGTAGACCCAGGGCGCTTCCTCGTACAACGTGGGTCTGGTCGCGTGACCGGTACGGGTGCCGAACCCGGCGGTGGTCAGCGGGATCTTCGTCGCGCTGCCGGAGAACGAGATCATGTCGGCGTTGAGCCGCACGTACCACAGGTTCGGGTTGCCCCAGTACAGGTACGCCTGGCCGTTGTCGTCGATGAACGCGTGCGGGTCGATCTCGCCGTTCTCCACCAGCGGGCGGCCGATGGCGTCGCGGAACGGGCCGGTGGGGCTGTCCGAGACGCCCACGCCGATGGCCATCCCGCCACCGCGGCGGCGGACCGGGACGTACCAGTAGAACTTGCCGTTGCGGGCGATCGTGTGCCCCGCCCAGGCGTTGGCGTCCGCCCACGCGAACGTGCCGAGGTTCATCGGCACGCCGTGATCGGTCCAGTTCACCATGTCGGCGGAGGAGAACACCCGCCACTCGCGCATGGTGAACGTGGTAGAGCCGTCCTCGTCACGTCCGGTGTAGACGTACACCCGTCCGTTGTGGACCATCGGTGCCGGGTCGGCGGTGTAGATGTGCTGGACGATGGGGTTGTCGGCCCTGGCCGTGGCCGGGAACAGCGCCAGGGCCGACATGACACCCACGGCCCAGGCGAGCAGGCGCCTTCGACGTTGCACGGTTGTCTCCTTCGATAGGGGTGCCGGTGCGCGCAGGCGGCATCGCGGTGCCGCCTGCACGCACCGGTGATGTTGTGCGGGCCGTGGAGTCGACCTTCGGCTCGTCAGCTCGTCACGTGCGGGCCCACCGCTGGTTGGCCTGCCCGTTGCAGGTCCACAGCCGCGCGGGCGCGCCGTTGGCGGTCGAACCGCCGGCGACTTCCAGGCACAACCCCGACTGCACGCCGGTGATCGAGCCGTCGGCGTTGAGCCGCCACTTCTGGTTGGTGCCGCCGTGGCACGTCCAGATGATCACCAGGGTGCCCGCGGTCGTGCCGGCGTTCTCGGCGTCGAGGCAACGCCGGGAGGTGGCGCTGTAGACGGACAGCTCCTGCGTCGTGGTGGACGTCCACTGCTGGTTGGGCCCGTTCCAGCAGTCCCACACCTGAAGCCGGGTGCCGGTGGTGGTGGACTGGTTCGGCACGTCCAGGCACTTCCCGGCGCTCACCGAGCGCAGCGGACCGGTGGCGCCGCCACCGCCGCCACCGTCGAGGCCGAGGAACGAGATGGCGTAGGCGAGCATCCCCGCCTGCGGCAGGGTGTGCCCGGTGCCCGTGATGCTGATGCCCTCCACCGTGGCCGTGGTGCCGGTGTCGCCGTAGCGGGTCCGCGTCCAGCTCGACTGCGGGCGGTCGGTGAAGGAGGGTGTCTGGCTCAAGCCGCGGAGGTTGGTCCACTGCTTGATCTCTTCGCCGAAGTTGCGGTAGGCCAGGGTGGTGTCCTGGTCACCGTGCCACAGCTGCATCCGGGGGTAGGAGCCGGTGTAGCCGGGGTACATGGACCGGGCCAGGTCGCCCCACTCCTGCGCGGTCTTGACGATGTTCCCGCTGGAGCACTGGCTGTTCCACAGCGAGCCGTTGGTGGTGGCGAAGCACCCCGCCGGCACCCCGGAGAAGGCCGAGGCCGCGGCGAAGACGTCCGGGTACTGGGCCGCCAGCACGTTGGTCATCATGGCCCCGGACGAGAACCCGCTGACGACGATGCGGGCCGGGTCGACGTTGTAGCGCTGGCGGGTCCAGTCGACCATGGACATGATGCCCGTGGAGTCGCTGCCGCCGTTGCGGGTCAGCCCGGCGCGGGTGGACACGTCGAAGCAGCGACCCTCGCGGGTCGCCTCGGGCACCACGACGACGTAGCCGTACCGGTCGGCGGCGGTGGCGAAGTCACGCCCGTTGCCGTTGAAGATCGCGCCGGCCGACCCGCCGCAGTAGTGCACGAGGACCAGCAGGGCGGGACGGGGTGCGACGTTGTCGGGCACGTAGACGTACATGCCCAGGTTGGTCGGGTTGGCGCCGAAGTCGGTGACGCGGGTCAGCGTGGCGGCCGAAGCCGGCCCCGCCGACACCAGCGCGACGCCGAAGACGAGCGACAGCAGCGACGCCATCGTCAACAGGGTGGTGAGCATTCGTCTCATGTGTTCCTCCTGAATGGACTGTCGCCGTTCCCGTAGCCGTGCGCGCAGCGGCACGGTCGGGCCGTTGGTGGACGGCCCGACCGGATGACCCACTACGCGGCCTGCCGCCGCCACTGCTGGTTGGCGCTGCTGCTGTTGCAGGTCCACTGGACGAGTTGGGCGCCGTCGGTGGTGGCGGCCTCGGACACGTCCAGGCACTTGCCGCTGTGCTGCGCGATCAGCCGCACGTGGTCGCTGCCGGCGTCCTCGAAGCGCCAGCGCTGGTTGGTCTGGCCGTTGCACGTCCACTGCACGACCCGTGCCCCGTCCGCGGTGGCCGAACCACCGCCGTAGACGTCGAGGCACTTGCCGCTGCCGACGTTGACCACCTCGCTGTAGCCGCCGCCGACGTCGCGGACACGCCAGCGCTGGTTCGCCTGGCCGTTGGGCGCCCACTGGACGACGTTGCCCCCGTCGGCGGTCGAGGCGTTGTAGACGTCGGCCACCTTGCCGCTGTGCCGCGCGGTGAAGGTCTCGGCGGTGGGCACCGGCACGGTGGAGCGCGGGGTGAGCCGGTAGAGACCGGAGCCGTGGGCGGGCAGCGAGCGGGACAGCGTGCCGCTCACGGTGCCCAGGCTCGCGCCCGACCACAGGTCCACCACCGAGGCGGAACCCATGCCCAGTTCGGCGAGCGAGGCCGACACGGTCGAGGTGCCGGTGCCGCGGTTGAACAGGGCGAGGTACTTGTCATCGCTGCCGGGCACGTCGGCGGTCCACGCGGTGTGCGTGCCCGAGAACAACTGACGGTTGTTGAGGCTGTGCTGGTCGACGGCCAGCACGGCGGTGTTGGTCATCAGCGCCAGCTCGGAGGCCCGGTTCTGGGTCAGGTCCCCGCCCCACATCAGCGGCGAGCGGGTGATCGACCACAGGGTCATCAGGGTCCGCTGCTCGTCGGCGGTGAGGTTCGAGTAGCGCGGTGAGCCCACGGGTCCCTGCTGCGACAGGCGCCCGATCGGGATCATGTCCGGGTCGGGCCACGCGCCGGGCCGGCGGTGCGGCGTCCACGCGTGCAGCCGCTCGAACAGGGCGTCCAGCGCTGACCAGTTGTCCCACAGGTCGTTGACGATCCGCCACATGTTGGCGTTGGCCGAGACGTGCGCACCGTTGCCGGTGGAGGTCGGGCCGGGCGAGAGGCTGAGCACCATGGGCCGCCCGCTGCGCTGGATGGCCGTCTTGTAGCCCTCGATCTCGGCTTGGCGGTAGGTGGGCGCGGCGATGTCGTCGACCTTGACGTAGTCCACGCCCCACGAGGCCAGCAGCTTGAACTGGGCGTCGAGGTAGGACTGGGCGCAAGGGTTGGTCATGTTCAGGCCCCAGTTGAGGTTCAACCAGGCCGCGGTGGTGTTGTTGTTGATCTGGTTCGCGCGGCAGTTCGTGCCCGGCACGGGGAGGTTGTCGGCGACCACCTGGCGCGGGATGCCGCGCATCAGGTGCACGCCGAACTTCAGGCCCTGGGCGTGGATGTAGTCGGCCAGCGGCTTGAACCCGTTGGAACCCGCGGCGGAGGGGAAGCGGGTGGTGTCGGGCAGCAGCAGGCCGCCCGCGTCGGTGCGCAGCCGGGGCTGGAAGTTCGCGTCCTGGTTCGGGCTGCCGGTCCCCCGGCCGGGGTAGTACCAGGCCCAGTCGATGACGATGTACTGCCAGCCGTGCTGCTTGAGGTTGTCGCGCATGTAGTCGGCGTTGGCCTTGACCTGGGCCTCGGTCACGTTCCAGTTGAACGAGTCGTAGCTGTTCCAGCCCAGCGGCGGCGTCGTGGCCACTCCGTTGTCCCACGCCGACGCCGACTCCTCCGATCCCGGGGTCAAGGTCGTGACGGACAACGCGGCGGCGGCCAGCAGCACGCCCACCCGCCGCAGGGATGATCTCCGGATCCCACCCACGGTGCCTCCTGCTCGTCGTTGAGAAGGCGCTCCCACCGATCACGAGAAATGCTCGATGAGCACGCTAACAGTTTGCAACTGGCTCGGTGATCTGCGTCTGCGAGTCTCTTGGCAGCAATGGAGAGTGTCAAGGATTCCCGCTTGGTTAGCGCTCACAATCGAGCTGAGCGAGCTGCTGGAGACCGCCTCCCCCCACCGTGCCCCGCAACCGGGACCTGGCGGCTTCGTCGACTTCTGACGGAACTTCGGCAACACGACGGCGAGAGGTTCCGCGGCAGCGTTGCCACGGCAGCGCCGCGGCAGCTGGAAGCACCGATCAGATCGACCGTGCCCCTGATGCGTCGGAGGTGCACCCGCTCATGTTCGCGTTCACATCATGACTCTCGAATCGATTCGAAGCCAATGACCCAATCGGGGTAAGCCGGCGGTTTACCCAGTTGGCGGCCCTTTTGAGACGGCAAGTTGCCTTCGCCTACATCCCGAGTACGTAGTGAGCGCTCACATGACAGGGCCCGACACCGTTGACCCGCACCCCTCGCGCGGCTACATTGGCCCGAAACTTCAGGTTGTAGCACCGAAAGTCATGACGACCGGTCACATCGGCGCACGGGAGTCCTCCCGTGGTCGGCAATGTCCTCAATGGACTTCGATCGACACCGAACACCCGTCAGGCCGACGCCATCAGGGAGGAAGTTGTGCGCACGCAGAACCACATCGCTCCCCGGCACGGCGACCACGACCTGACTCCCAGCTCCTCAGCCGCACACCACGTGGTCGTACGGCCACCCGGTCCCCGCCGGCACGGTAGCCGCCTTGACCGCGGTGTTCGCACCGGCCTCGGCGGCCGCCTGCCGAGGTGGCGATCCGGCTCGATCATTGACAGACGGGCACCCGATCGGGAAACTCCTGTGACACGTCAGCGCGCGTGCTGGAACCACCCAGCCCCGCGAACCGCAGGGAGACGCCGGCGGGTTACCACCTCGAATGCCGACGTGCCGTCGTCTACCACCTGTTGTTAACGCTAACACACTGTTTCACCACACCGAAGTCGACGCCGACACCGCCGGTCGGTCGCTCGTCGAAGTGTCGAACTTGCGCCTGTCACAGCGGAGAGGCCCGAGATGTCCACAGCTTCGTCGCAGTTGCGAGAACCGGTCGCGGGGCCGCGTCGGTGCTGCGCGCCGCATGGTCGGCGTGAGAGCCATGCAACTGGCCACGGCAGCGAATCCCCGGCACTTCGCCCTTCCGCAGTGTGGATCTCGACGACCACCTAGCTGACACCGCCGCCCGCGGCCGCTTCCCGGGCATCCGATCGCGGATCACCCGTGACGTGTTCGCGCGCCCGTCGTGACGATCCGGTCCGGACAGCCCTCGCACCGTTCTGATCCCTCGCGCCCCCTGGCGACTCATTGCCAATCCATGGAACGATCCATCAACGACGAAGGAACGCCATGACCCGAGCACTCCCGTCCCCCCGCCGCGGGCGGTTCGCCGCGCTGTTGGCAGCCGCCGCCCTGGTGGTCGCGGGCGCGGCCGCCGTGACGACCACCGCTGCCGCTCCGGCCCAGGCCCTGGAGAACGGCGTGGCCCGCACGCCGCCGATGGGCTGGAACACGTGGAACACGTTCGGCTGCGACATCAACGAGCAGCTGATCAGGCAGACCGCCGACGCCATGGTCGCCAACGGGATGGCCGCACGGGGCTACCAGTACGTGGTCGTGGACGACTGCTGGTTCGACCCCAACCGCGACGCCCAGGGCAACCTCCGCGCGCACCCCACCCGCTTCCCCAGCGGGATGAAGGCGCTCGGGGACTACCTGCACGGCAAGGGCCTGAAGTTCGGCCTCTACCAGGTGCCGGCGGCCGAGACGTGCGCGCAGTACTTCAACGCCTTCCCCGGTGCCACCGGGAGCAAGGGCCACGAGGTGCAGGACGCGCGCCAGTTCGCCGCGTGGGGCGTGGACTTCCTCAAGTACGACTGGTGCTCGCCGCAGGGCACGATCGACGACCAGGTGAGGGACTTCGCGAAGATGCGGGACGCCCTGGCCGCCACCGGCCGGCCGATCGTCTACAGCATCAACCCCAACAGCATCCACGCCAAGACCGGCCCGCTGCGCAACTGGGGCGACGTCGCGAACATGTGGCGCACCACCGAGGACATCACCAACCGGTGGGACACCGGCAGCGACGGCAACTCGTTCATGGGCGTCAAGAACATCATCGACTGGACCGTCCCGCTGGCCTCCTACGCCAGGCCCGGTGGCTTCAACGACCCCGACATGATGGAGGTCGGCAACGGCGGCATGACCGAGACCGAGCAGCGCAGCCACTTCGCCATGTGGGCGATCATGGCCTCACCGCTGATCGCCGGCAACGACGTCCGCAACGCGTCCGCGGCCACGCTGAGCATCCTCAACAACAGCGACCTGATCGCGGTCAACCAGGACTCCCTCGGCCTGCAGGGCGTCCAGGTGTCGTTCGACGGCACCCGGCGCGTGCTCGCCAAGCGGTTGGCCAACGGTGACGTGGCGGTGGCCATGCTGAACCAGGGCAGCACCACCACGACCATCTCGACGACCGCGAGCACCATCGGCAAGACCGGGAGCTCCTTCACCCTGCGCGACCTCTGGACGGGGGCGACCTCCACGACCACGGGTGCGATCTCGGCGAGCGTCCCCGCCCACGGCACGGCCGTGTTCCGGGTGAGCGGCGGCGGCACCACCACGCCACCCACGACCTTCGCGCTGCGCAGCGCGTCGGCCAACCGATGTGTCGACGCGCCCCAGAGCTCCACCGCCAACGGCACCCAACCGGTGATCTGGGACTGCCACGGTGCGGCCAACCAGCAGTTCACGCGCACCGGTAACACCCTCCAACTGCTCGGCAAGTGCCTGGAAACGCCGACCAACGCCACCGCCGGCACGCGAACCCAGCTGTGGGACTGCAACGGTGGCACGAACCAGCAATGGAACCTGAACAGCAACGGCACGATCAGCAACGTGCGAAACGGGCTGTGCCTCGACGTGGACAACAACGGCACCGCGAACAACACACCGGTGATCGTGTGGACCTGCCACGACGGCGCCAACCAGCGCTGGACCCGAGCCTGACCGCGGCAGTGGGCACCGGTCCACGACCAACCGTGCTCGACGGGCCGTCCCGGTGGCCAGACTGAGCACGACCCCATATCACGCGCTCACGTGAGGACCCCGAGCACTCCGGCCGTCGCCTCGCGCGCATTGGTCCGAGTGCTCGGGGTCCTGTCATCGGCATTGAACCGTGAGCGGGCCGCCTCGCAACGCCCATCCGTGCCCGGCGACCAAGCGCTCGCACACCTGCCGCTGCCACAACCGCGAGGAGCACCGGTCCTGGTACTCCGAGTCGGTGAACCGGGTGGATGTGGGGTCCACCCGGAGGTCCGCGACAGGGTCGGTGTTATCGTAACCCGTCCACGATCGCGGCGCCGGTGACTTCGTCGGTCAAATACGGGACAACCGAATGCGCTTTCGCGCCATTGTGCACCAGCGCGTTACGGACCCGCGCCCCGAACCGCGGACGGAGGTCCTTGACCAGCGCCACCACGTCCTTCTGGTCGGCCACGTTCGTCCACACCAGGTCCTCGCCACCGGGCCACACACCCGTTCCGCCGGCGGGAGCCGGGTCGAGGCGGTCGAACACGAGGTTGGCGATGCCCAGTGGCGAGCCCAGCGTGACCAGGGCCCGCACCCCGTGGCCCGGCGTCGCGCAGAGCGCTTCGTAGGCCACCACCGATCCCAACGAGTGCGCCACCACGACCCGGGTCTCATCGTCGAGGGCGGCGAGCACCCGTGCCCGCACGGCGGCCCGCACCTCGGGTTCGGTGAGGTAGCGGGCTACTTGCTTGAGGTCGAACACCACTGCTCGCAACGCCACGTCGGCGAAGAACCGACTGTTCGACAACTGCGTCAACGCCCGCTGCACCCATCCGGGTGTGGTTGCCAGCGTGTCCCCGTCTGGACGAGCGACGCGCTCGTCCACGTCGGCGGCTTCGGCCCACCACGCCGCGAGCAACTCCTGCTCCAGGCCCGGCTCCACGTCGCCGGGCCCCAGCATCGGGTCACCCACGCCCAGGAACGACCCTGCGGGCCGGAACACATCCCCGTAGAACGCCATCGCCAACGTGGGCATCACACCGTCGCTGCGAACCGCCGATCCACCACTCACGGTGGCGGCGCAACGGGTGATCCCGTCCAGCAGAGCCGGTTCCCAGGACGCCAACAGCGACCGTTCGCCTGAACTTTGTTGCCCGATACCGTGAACACACACCACTGACGCCACACAGCACTCCAAACCAACCTCGAGCGAGTACCTGATCACCATGGCATCGCGCCGGCCTGTTCCCCTTGCGCCACGCCGTTGCCAGTACTCGATTTCCGAACGGCGAACTCCCGGACACGAAATATGACGACGACTCGGTTCACGTTCCTGGCCGGCCGCGGCCGAAGCACCAGTGCCCGGCGCAGTGGGCACGGACATTGGTAGGCTGAAGCCGCTGCGCATCGTGACCCTGGATTCGCCGAGCCGCTCTCGCATTCGTGCACGGCGAGGCACCGAACTGGTAGAGGTGGTTGGTGCCTTGCGAGGGCAAGTAACCGCCTTGGGCAACGACTCGTCACCGAAGTCGGCGGACCGGTGCGCGATCTTTCGGTGCCCGACGTCGTGATCGCCTGCACATCCGCGTTCCGCGCACCCCGCGCCTCGGTCGAGCGTGGTGCGCCGTGAACCTGCGGGATCCGAGGCCCGCCGAGGGCAGGCGCTTGCTGGTGGCGACAGCGGTGACCCGGCACCGGCACCACCACCTGTGGGACCGGCCCACCTTGACCGCGGCCCGTCGAGACGTCATAGACCTGTTCACCACGCGCCTCGGGTACCGGCACCTGCCGGATCTCGGTGTCGACCCGACCCGGGACGAGCTCGCGGCGGGGTTGCGGGACGTGTGCTCCCCGAGGGCGCCCGATCCGCTCGACGAGCGGGACATGCTGGCCGTCTACATCACATGTCACGGGCATGTGCTGGAGGAGACCGGCGAGCACGTCCTGATCACGTCCGACACCCATCCGGACGATCTCGGCGACGCGTTGTCCACCTCGGACCTCACGGCGAAGCTCCTCCGCGGCACACGGGTGCGGCGGCTGCTGCTCATGCTGGACACCTGCCATTCCGGTCGAGGCGGCAACGAGATCGCCGCCCGGGCGCTGAGCCTGCTGACCGACACGTGGGGACGGGAGCCCGGAGCGGGAATGGTGGTTGTCGCCTCTTCTCAGCCCAATGAGGAAGCCGTGGTCGGGATGTTCCCGAGGCTGCTGCGCGACGCCGTCGACGCGGCGGCTGTGGCGGGCCACGGCCCCACGACCCTGGACACCCAGGTCCTCGTCGAGCAGATGAACAAGAACGTGAACCGACCGGGGCACCAGCGGATCGGGATCGCGAAGGTCGGGATGACCGGTGCGGAACCGCCGTTCCTCCTCAATCCGCGGCACGACAACGGACTCGACGGCGTCGACTTGGCATCCCAGAAAGCGGCCGAGTGGCGTGCCACGGCCGACAAACAGGAGATCGCCTTCCGGAATGACGTGCTGCGGCGTGCTATGGGCAGCCATGATGCGCCTGAAGGGGGGTGGTGGTTCACCGGGCGTCGTGATGCTCTCCGCGACCTGTCCGACTGGCTGAACCGCCCCGACGCGTCCGAACCGCTGCGGGTGGTCACGGGCGCGCCCGGATCAGGCAAGTCCGCTGTCCTCGGCATTCTGGCCGCGCTCTCCGACCCCGACCGACGGCCCTCGGTCCCGGTGGAGAAGCTGGATCTTCCGGACGAGTTGCTGCCCTCTCGCGGAGCGGTCGACGTGCGGCTCACGGCCCGCGGCCTGACGACCGGGCAGGTCCTGCACGCGGTGGCGTCGGCCGCCCGCGTGGACGCCTCGACAGCAGAGGAGCTGCTGAGGGCTCTGGCAGGGCGGACGTTGCCGTTCACCGTCTTGCTGGACGGCCTGGACGAGGCCGCCGCACCCCTGGACCTCGCGGGTGGGCTGCTGGCTTCGCTCGTCGAGTCCGCCCAGGGCCGGATCCGCTTCCTGGTGGGAACCCGCCCGCACCTCCTGCCCGTTCTGGTCACCGACTTGAGCCGTGCCGACGAGCGACTGGTGACAGACCTCGACGCACCCCGGTACGCCGACCGACCCGCGCTCACCGCGTACGCCATCCGGAACCTGCTCGGCGCCACCGTCGACAGCGCCTACGGGGAGCTGCCACGCCGCCGCCTCGTCGAGGTGGCGGAGGCCGTCGCCGAGGCGGCCGGGACATCGTTCCTGGTCGCCCGGATCACCGCGACGACCCTCTCCGCCGAGCCCCCGGTCACCGACCCCGGCGACCGCGTCTGGCGGGCATCCCTGCCCAGCGTCCCCGGTGACGCCATGCGCCGCGACTTGGAAGCCCGCCTCGGCGATGACGTCGTCCGCGCCCGCGACCTCCTCATCCCCTTGGCCCATGCCGAAGGCCAAGGCTTGCCGTGGGAGGACGTCTGGGCTCCGCTGGCCACCCGCATCTCCGGGCGCGGCTACACCGACGAGGACATCGTGTGGCTACGTCGGAACGCGGGCTCCTACATCGTGGAGAACACCGATCACGGCCGCTCCGCCTACCGGCTCTACCACCAAGCCCTCGCCGAGCACCTCCGCGAGGACACCGACGCGCACCGCGTTCACGATGCCTTCACCACCGTCCTGCGCGAGCGCGTCCCCCTCAGCCCGGAAGCCAGGATGGACTGGGCACGTGCCAGTCCTTACGCCCGCGCGCACCTGGCGACCCACGCAGCAGCGGCCGGGCGGATGGACGAACTCGTCCTCGACGCCGAGTACCTCGTGCACGCCGACCCGGACACGCTCCTGCCGGTGCTCCACCACGCGATCACCCCGACCGCGACCACTGTCCGCGCCGTCTACCGAACGACGCCGCACCGTTCCCTCACCCCGGCACAACGCCGACTCGTGCTGTCGATCGACGCGCTCCGGTTCGGCGACAGCACCCTGTCCCGGACGTTCGGACGTGCCCACCCCTGGCGCCCGCGATGGGCGACCGGACACCAGACCAGCACCCACTTGCGGGCCACCCTCACCGGGCACACCGGTTCGGTCCGGGCCGTGGCCTGCTTCGACATGGACGGTCGCAGCCACGCCGTCACCGCCGGCAACGACCGGACGATCCGGGTGTGGGACCTCGCCGACGGCGTGTTGCGCTCGGTCGCCCCCCACCCGACCAGACCTGTTCACGCGATCGCCTGCATCGCGGTCGACGGCCGACCCCATGCGGTCGTCGGCGGCAACGACAAGGACATCGCCGTCTGGGACCTGGCCGACAACGCCCTTCGCGTGACCCTCACCAGCTACCGCAAGCCGGTCCTCGCTGTGGCGTGCACCACCATCGACGGACTCCCGCACGCGCTCACCGCCACCGGCGGCATGCACATCCAGATCTGGAACCTCACCGACGGATCCCTTCGCGCGACCATCAACGACCCGGCGCTCCTCGCCCGCTCGCTCGCGGTCCTCACGCTGGACGGCCGGCCGCACGTCGTCACGACCGGGCGCGGGAACAGCGTCCAACTCTGGCGCCTCACCGACGGCGAACTGGTCAGCTACGCCGAAGTCGGTGGCCCGTCCCCTGTGCGGACCGTCACCTCCACCGTCGTTGCCGGCCGCCCGCACGTCGTCCTCTGCACCGCCGACCACACCGTTCACTCGTGGGACCTCACTTCCACCGATGTCGAGCGCGAGTCCGGTGTCCAGTCCTCATCCTTGGTGAAGTCGGCGTCCAGCCTCGTGATCAACCAGCAGCCCCACCTCATCACCAGCGGCTCCGACCACACCGTCAGCGTCTGGAACTCCCAGACTTCTCTCAGTCACCTCCGGGCCACCCTGACCGGTCACACCGGAACCGTCCGCGCGGTCGACTGCACCACCATCGATGGTCACCCGCACGTTGTGACCGCGGGAGACGACGCCACCGCACGGCTCTGGAACCTGCCCCTCCCCGGCACCCCGTCCAGCTCGAGGAGTCCGGCCACAGCGAGGTCGGACGTGACAGCTTCCGCCCCGGTATCCGTCGACGGGCAGGACATGCTGGTGGTCTGCCGCCGGGACGGGACGTTCGAACTGCGGCACCTCGCCGACGGCACCACCCGACCCTGGCCATCCGGTCACACCGGTCCTGCCGGTCAGGTCCGCGCACTCGCGGTCACCTCCGTCAACGGGCAACCGCACGCAATCGTGACCAGCGGTGATGCGAAAGCCACCGCGTGGGACCTCACGAACGGCAGGTGGCGCCTCACCCTTTCCGGACAGGCCGCTCCCCTGCGGGCACTCGCCTGCACCACCCTCGATGGTCACCCGCACGTTCTCACCGGCGGCGACGACAAGAAGATCCGCGTGTGGGACCTGACCAACCGGATGTGCCGAGCGGTGCTCGCCGGTCACACAAAACCAGTGCGTGCCATCGCCTGCACGACGATCGACGGCCGACCGCATGCCGTCACCGGCTCCGACGACCGCACTGTGCGCGTCTGGGACTTGCACGGCGACTCCCAGGGAAAAGTGCTCGGCCAACTACCAGGACCGGTTCGAGCCGTGTCGTGCACGCTCGTTCACGGCCGGCCGCACGTCCTCGCGGCCGGTGCCGACCGGACCATCCATGTCTGGAACCTCGCCGACCAGACCCTGTGGGCGACGCTTGCCGGTCACACCAAAGCCGTACGCGCCATCGCCTGCACCGTCATCGACGGCACACCTCACGCCATTTCGGCCGGTAACGACAACGCCGTCCGGGTGTGGAACCTCCACAACCACACCGGCGAAGTCCTCCTCCACCAGAACGGCCTCCGCGACGTTCAGGTCGGTCCCGCCGGCGAAGTCGTCATCAGCACGGGATGGGACCTGGTCGTGCTCGACGCAGCCCTCCGCGAGTCAGGTGGCTGACGCCCGACTCGTGGACGACCTGGTGGGGTGGCCGCGGGTGATGACGAACCTGCGTGGCGCGTCGGCGGCAGCTATCGGGGGGATCGTGCTGGAATTCGGACTGCCCGGCCCAGTGGACGTGCGCGACGACGGTGCGCCCACGGCCAGGTGTCGACGTTGTCGACCACAGTGGACTACGGCGTCGGTCGCGACACGGTCAGCAGGTGCCGGGATGGTCCAGTTCAGCCACTCCTACCAGTCCGCCGTCGCCGACGTAGGCGATGACGCGTTCGTCGGGGTGGAAGGCGATGCCGTGCACTCGGCCGGCGCACGGCAAGCGAGCCAGTTCGCGGCCTGTCGCGCTGTCCCAGAGCACCACCATGCGGTCGGCGCCGCCGGTGGCCAGCAGGCTTCCCGAGCGGGACGCGGCCACGCAGAGCACCGGGCCCTGGTGGGCGCGCCACCGCCGCGCTCGGCCCCAGGTCGGTCGCAGCGCCAGGGTTCCGTCGGCGCCGCCGGTGACGAGGTCGCCCGAGGCCGTCCACAGGGCTGGGGTCTGCAGGATTCCCCCCACCTCGGCGCCCAGCACCTGGGGGGTCCACGCGGTCTCGGGGTGGTGGAGTGTTGCCGTCCCGCTCGCGTCGACGGTGATCACCGCGTCATCGGGTCTGACGGTGACGGCACGGATGGACGACGTGCGGTCGTCCCCGACGAACAACGCCACGCCGGTGGCGGGGTCCCAGATGTGGAGCTTGCCGCCTTCACCCGCCGAGAACACCACCGATCCGTCGGAGGCCGCGGCACAGGCCAGGACGGGCTCGCTGTCACCCGGGTAGGACGAGCAGCAGACCCGTCCGTGGAGGTCCCACACCCGGCACGTCCCGTCGGCCCCCGCGGTGACGGCCCGTGCGCCCGGCAACGGTGCGAGAGCCCAGACCTGCGATCCGTGCTCACCCACTTCGACCACCTTCGGCTGCCCCGCCCCGGGCGGCGCGCCGACGTCCTCGATCAGCAGGACGCCGCCCCGCTCACCCGCGGCGACCACCAGGTCGTCCCCCAGCAGGAGGTGGCGGACGGCGTCGTCGGGATGGCGCACGGCGGGACCGATCTCGTCACCGGTCGCCGTGTTCCACTGCCGCGTCGTCCCGTCGGACGACGAGGTGAGCAGCGCCGTGCCGGCACGTGTGAAGGTGACGTCGCCGACCAGGCCGGTGTGGCCGCCGAGGGCCGAGCCGGTCGCCGCCGCCACGCTCCACAGGCACACCGTGCCGTCCCCGCTGACCGACGCCACCTTCTCGCCGTCTGCGGACAGCACAGTGCTCACCGCCGTGGTGGTGTGGGCTTCGAGAACGCCGATCTCGCTGAACGAGCGGAGTTCCCACAGGTGGACGCGACCGTCGTCCGAAGCCGCGGCGAGGAGGGAGCCGTCGGCGGTGACGTCGCAGTGGATGATCGGCGTCGTGGCGGGAGTCATCTCGGTTCCACCACCGCCGGCCAGGTCCCAGACCACGAGCCGCCCGTCCGCACCGCACGTCGCCACCGGCCGCCCGCCTGCGCCGAGGGCGCACCCGTACAGCGGCGCCCCGTGCACGAGTTCGGTCACCCGGCCCCAGTCGGCGAGGTTGCGCACGTAGAGCACACCTCGCCGTCCCCCGTAGACGAGGACCGACCCGTCGGGGCTCAACGCACCGCAGGTCAACGGTTCCGGCGCGAGGAACGGCTCTCCGATCGGTCGCAGCTCCGGCAGTGACCACTCCCTCACCCACTGGTCGGTGCCGAAGGTGAACACCGCGCTGCCGTCCGGTCGGACGGCACAAGCGGTGCACGACGGCGTGTGCGCGGTGACCCGGGCTGTTTCCCGGCCGTCGCGGACCGCCCAGACGTGGAGGGTACCCGCGGGGCCGGCGGTCGTCGCCAGCACGAACTTCCCGTCGGGCGTGGCCGCGCACGACTGCGGGCTCGCGGACATCCCCGTCAGCGTCCGCACCGGCCGGCCGGACGCCGTGTCCCACAACTCCAGGGTCCGGTCCGTGCACGCGGAGACCATCAGGTCGTGGCCGGGCACGAAGGCGCAGGCCGTCAGCCACCGCGGTCCGTGCTCCAGGCGCCGCAGGAGTGCCTCCGACTCACGGGGACGTGTCCGCGGCCGCAGTCTGACCGGACCGGGCGGCGGGTCCTGGCGCCCGGCGTCGACCAGGGCGGCGGTCGTGGGGCTCCACTGGAGCCGGTTGGCGAGCTGCTGCCAGGTGAGTTCCGGGTGACGGGCGAGGTGGTGGGACTCCAGCCGCAGGGCTCGGGCGATGTGCGCGAGCACCTCGCGGGTCGGGTGTGGTCGCCTGCCCCGCGCGCTCACGCCCGCTCCTGCGGCCAGAGCCGCAGCGCCATGTCGAAGTCGTCCTGGAGCGCGTACACGCCGGTGTGGGTGACGACGACGCGCCCCTGCTGGTCGACGTGCTCCTCGATCCCCACCGCCTCCACCTTGCGCTGCAGGAAGTGGAAGTCGGCGAGGGTCGCGCCCAGGTCGTCCCAGCTGCCGCTGTGCGCCTGCTGGTAGGGAAGTTCGAGCAGCTTGCGGGTGTTCGCGGCGGAACGCCCGCCGTCGGTGAGGTCCAGCGGCTGGGCGGCGAAGTACTCGGCGAGCCGGCGGTGCGCGGCGGCGGACTCGTGCTGGGTGAGGTAGCGCGCGGTGACCGCTTCGGCGAGCTGGCGGTGGTAGAAGCCGAGCAGCACCCTGCCTTCGCTCGACCGCTCGTTGAGGTAGGGCTCCAGGTCCGCGTGCAGGCGGGCCCACAGGATCGGGGGCAGCCGCTTGCCGGGCGCGGCGCCGTTCCCGCTCACGTCCAGCGGCGGCGAGTGCGGCATCCTGCGCGCGACCTCTTCGGTCACCTCCGCCGAGGTGGAGAGCAGGTCGAGCAGTTCGGCCTCGCTCAGCCCGTGCCGCGAGGCGGCGAGCAGGCCGAGTGCCTGGCGCACCAACGCGGGTCCGTGCTCGGCCTCCAACCGGTCCAGCAGCTGCTGGACGATGCCCGGTACGTCGGTGGCCAACGTGCCGGGCAGCACGTGCGCGTAGGACGCCCACCGGCGGGCTTCCTCGAAGGCCAGGCGCAGGTGCAGGGGGTTGCCGTGCACCGCGAAGCAACCGAGCACCTCCGCCCTCTGCTGTGCGGTCAGCTCCCGGCGTGCCTCGCCCAGCCACGTCCGGCCGGCGCCGTCCAGCCACCGGGTCAGCAGCTCGTCGCCGTCCTCGGTCGGCAGCGCACCCACCGGCACGGTGACCGCGCCCAGTGCGGCGGCGGCGCTCTCGGCAGCGCTGCCCCGTTGGGCGGACAGCACCACGCTCACCCCGGCCGGCAGGTCGGTCGGCAGCCAGCTCAGGTCGGGCGCGCCCGCCAGCTGGTCCAGCGCGTCCAGCACGAGCACGACGCCGGGATCGGCCGGCACGGCGGCCAGTTCCTCCCGGAAGGCGGCGGCGAGGGCGGCCACCTCCGTCAGCGGCTCGCCGTCCGGGCGGGCGCTCCCGGCCACTCCGGGCACGGTGCGGCGGAGGTCGTCGACCAGGGTGCGGACGTCGGCGGAACGCGGTGTGGCGCCGATGAAGCGGGCGACGACCGGGCGGCTGCCGGCGAGCCGGTGGGCGGCCTCGGACAGCAGCGCGGTCTTGCCGATGCCGGGTTCCCCGACGAGCAGCAGGGGCTTCGCCGGGCCGGACCGGATGTGCTCGGTGATCGTGTCGAGTTCCCGCCGGCGGCCGGTGAAGCCGCTGCGCCGCTCCGCGCCGAACGCCTGGTGGGCCAGTTCTTCCGACAGGTGCGACTCGAGCCGTGCCGCCGCTCGGAACTCGTCGTCGATCGCTGCGGCGAGCACGGCGTAGACCTGCTCGCACCAGGGTTCGACGTGGTCCTTGCGCGGTCGGCCCGCTGACGCGTCCCAGACCGCCCGGTACTCGGTGACCGCGCGACCGCCGAGGCGCAACCGCTCCGCGACCACGTCGTGGAACCGGCGCAGCGACCTGGCCGCCTCCGGGTCCGGCCGCTTGCCCTCCTCGTCGTCGACCAGGTCGCGGTACCTGCCCGCGGACGCGTCGTCGGGCAGGCCGTCCAGGACGCGTCGGAACACGTGCACGGCGCCTGGTGCCCCCGGGTCGTTCTCGGGAATTCCGCGCATCGCTTCCTGTTCGGTCAGCGAAGTGCGGAGGAATTGCTGCACCGAGGCGTCCTCTGAATTCTTCGCGGCTTGGAAAAGCGCCGATCGGAGCATCTCCTTGTCGCGGTCCCACGCTTCGCCGCCCAGTGGTCCGCGTTTGGTTTGCAGCACGAACACCGGGGGCACCGAATTGCGGTCTTCGAGGTACCACCGGTCCACGACGCGTCGTGCCGCGTCATCGGTCAGGCCGCGCCGCAGCTCGCCGAACGTCGCCGCGTCGATGGTCGGCGGGAGCAGGCTCGTGCCGTAGCGGTCGCCCAGGACCAGCAGGAAGTTGGGCCGCGCGGTGGCCCGCCGGCAGCGGTCCACCTCGCTCAGGCAGATCTCCGTGATGCGCCGGTCGGCCGCGGCGTCGTCGGAGACGCCCCACCTCAGGTCGATGGCCTGGAACTCGCCGCCCCGGCTGGCGCACAAAGCGCCG
Organism: Actinosynnema sp. NPDC002837; assembly: GCF_040295345.1. Lineage (NCBI taxonomy): Bacteria > Bacillati > Actinomycetota > Actinomycetes > Pseudonocardiales > Pseudonocardiaceae > Actinosynnema > Actinosynnema sp. NPDC002837. The sequence continues at coordinate 151,387 of NZ_JBEOVG010000007.1, read as the reverse complement.
AGCCTCGGGAATACCCGTTCGTGCAACGCCGTTCGTTCATCCTCCAGATCACCGAACGTGGAACTGACGAACACTCGAAAGAGTGATGTTGCCCTGGGCATCGACTTGCTCCGGAAAGGTCATCCCTATGGACCGCTCCCGATGCTAGCGTCGACGGACATGGACGGCACCGCAATCGACGGCCGCACCGGCCCTCGGTTGGCCGACCTCTCGGCGATCGGCGCGACGGTCAACGCGAGCGCCCACGTCCTCGCCCGTGACCCGGGCCAGTTCGCCGCGCAACTCCTGCTGCGGTTGGACGCGGCAGAGGGCTCGCCGGACGGCTTGGGCGTCCTGCTCACCGCGGCTGCCGCGGACGACGGGAGGCCGTGGCTGAAACCGTCGCGCGCGAGCCTGCGCCGCTCCTCGTCGTTGGTGCGCACCCTGTCCACCGGCGACGGCGGTGGGGAGTGCTTGGCGCTCACCCCCGACGGGAGCGGGGTCGTCGCACCCGTGGCCCGCGACACCCTCGGGGTGTGGGACACCCGGACGGGGAAGACGCTCCAGCGGCTGACCGGTCACACGGGCTTGGTCCGCGCGGTCGCGGTCACCGCCGACGGGGCGCGGGCGGTCTCCGCGTCCGAGGACGGCACGCTGCGGGTCTGGGACCTGCGGACCGGGAGCCTGCTGCACACCTGGGCACCGCACTCCCTGTCCCCACTCGCGCTGGCGCTGACACCGAACGGGCGACAGGCGGTGGTGGCCGGTGAACGCCACCCGATCGCCGTGGTGGACGCGGCCACGGGCCGGCGCACGGCGACCCTCGCGGGCCACGACCGGCTCGTCCGCGCCATCGCGGTCACCGGGGACGGGCGACGGGCGGTGTCGGTCGGCTGGGACCACACGGCACGGCTGTGGGACCTGGCCACGGGACGGCAGGTGCGGGCACTGCACCGCGACGACCTGGTCGGTGAGAGCACGGCGTTGTCCCCGGACGGGCGGCACGCCGCCTTCGGACTGGACGACGGCTCGATCGCTTCGTGGGACCTGGGTTCCGGCGCCGTCACGACGACCCGACCGGGGCACACGTCCTTGATCCGCTGCCTCGCGTTCACCGCCGACGGACGGCTGGTGTCCGCCGGGCGGGACCGGCTCGTGCTGGTGTGGGAGATCGGCTCGGGTGAGGTGTCGATGCGCCTGCGGGGCCACGCAGAGGAAATCGGTGCGCTCTGCCTGGTGCCCGGTAGGCCCCACGTGGTCACCGCCGACCGGCAACTGCGGGTGTGGTCCCTGGACAACGGGGAACTGCTGGCGACGTTGGGGCGCCACGACAACGCGGTCACGTCGATGGCGGTCACCGCCGACGCGCGGCTGGCCGTGTCCACCGACGGCGGAGGGGTGCTGAAGTACTGGGACCTGACGCGCGGGACGTCCGTGCCCGGTCCGGACGCGGGGACCGCGCGGTCCGTCGCCGTGATCGGCGACGACCGCCTCGTCTGCCTCGACGACGAGCACGTCGGCGTGTACGACCTGGCGTCCGGCGCGAGGCTCGCCAGGTTCGGCGACCCGGCGATCACCGGAGGGGTCGTGGCGGTCGCCGCGGGGGTGTCCGCACCGGGGTCACCCGCACCGGCCGGGCCGTCACCGCTGTCGCTCCTCGTCACCTGCGAAGATCACCCGCTGGAGATCCGGAACCTCGACACGGGCGCACTGGCCGGCACCTTGCGCGGCCACACCCGCTACGTCCGCGGCTTGGACGTGTCCGCCGACGGACGCCGACTGGCCTCCGTGTCGTGGGACCGGACCCTTCGGCTGTGGGAGCTCCCGGAGGGCCGTCCCGCGGACGTGGTGCACCTGCCCGACGTGTCCGGGCAGGCGGTCGCCCTCACCGCCGACGGCTCGCTGGCGCTGGTGCCCGACCTGTACGGCAGCGCGCACGTGTGGGACTTCGGCCGCCGCGCGGTGCACCGCAGCCTCCACATCGACGCCGACATCAGCGACCGGGTCAACGCGGTCGCCCTCTCCCCCGACGGGAACGTCGCCGTCACGGGGTCGCAGGACGGCACGGTCCGGGTGTGGGACGTGCCCTCCGGCGAGTGCGGGAACGTGTCGACCGGGCACTCCAACGGAGTGGGTGCGCTGGCGCTGTCCCGCGACTGCACCACGGCGGTGTCCAGCGGCATCGACCGCACCGTGCGCGTCTGGGCCCTCGACCGGCCGAACACGCGGACCACGCCGGACGGGCGCACCGGACCCGTCCACGCCCTCGCCGAGGTGCCGCGCGGCGGGCTCGTGGTGTCGGCGTCCGACGATCACGCGCTGCACGTGTGGGAGCCGCGGTCGGGGCGCCGGGTGCGAAGCCTGGTCGGGCACGACGCCGCGGTCTGGGCGGTGGCCGCGTCACCGGACGGGCGCCGGGTGCTGTCGGGTTCCGCCGACCACACCCTGCGATTGTGGGATGCGGGGACCGGCCGGCTGCTCCACACCCTCGAAGGGCACCGGGAGAAGGTCTGCGCGCTGGCGCTCAGCGCCGACGGCACCCGCGCGGTCTCGGGCGCGTACGACGAGGCCGCCATTATCTGGGACTTGAGGGAAGGCCGGCGGCACGTCCTGCGCGGCCACACGAGCCTGGTCACGGCCGTGGCCATCACCCCCGACGGGCGCATCGCGGTCTCGGCCGGGATGGACCGGACCGTGCGGGTGTGGGACGCGGGGACCGGCGAGGCACTCAGGATTTGGGAGGAGCACCCCGAAGGCATCGCGACCCTGGCCATCGGCCCGGACGGCAGGACGTTGCTCTCCGGGGGCAACGCCGACGAGTGCGTGCGGGTCTGGGACCTCCGGACGCTGTCCTCGCGCCCGAGCGCGGCCGGGCCGTTCAGCGCGGTCGACCAGGTCGTGACCGGTTCGGGCGACATCGCGCTTTGCGTGCTCGACGACACGTGGCGCAGATGGCTGGGCGTGCTGGACCTGCGGACGTGGGAGTGGCGGCAGCACCTGACCGGCCACGCGGACCGGATCGGTGACGTCGCGCTGCGCGGGGACGACCGGTTCGCGGTGTCGGTGTCCCTGGACCACACCGTGCGGCTGTGGGACGTGCGGGAAGGCGCCGAGGTGGCACGCCTGACCGTCGACACGGGCCTGACCGCGGCGGCGATGGCCCGCGACGGGAGCTGGGTCGCCGCCGGGAGCGAGTCCGGCGCCGTCCACTTCGCCACCCCCGTCCTGCCGGGGGTCGACGGCGCTCGTGGTCGACGAGGGGAGCCCGGGTGAACGCGGAGAACTCGGTCTCCGGGGAGACCATCTCGGTGGCGGTGCAGGCCGGCCTGATCGCTGGTGGCGTGCACCTGCACGACCACCCGGCGCCCCGCCACGTCCCGCGCAACCTGCCGCCGACGACGCCACGGTTCACCGGCCGCGTCCGGGAGTCGGAGGAGTTGACCCGACTCGCGCGCACGGAGCAGGGCAGCCGGCTCTGCGTGGTCGACGGCGCACCCGGCATCGGCAAGACCTCCTTCGCGGTCCACTGGGGTGAGGCGGCGCACGAGCTGTTCCCGCACGGGCAGGTCTACCTGGACCTGCGCGGTTTCGACCCACGACGCCCGCCGATGACCCCCGAGTCCGCGGTCCGGGTGCTGCTGGACGCGCTGCACGTGCCGCCCTCGACCATGCCCGCCGACCCGGACGGACGGCTCGCCCTGTTCCGCAGCCTGGTGAGCGACCGCAGGTTGCTGTTCGTCTTCGACAACGCGCGGGAGAGCGAGCAGGTGCGCCCGCTGCTGCCGCGGTCCCCCGGCAGCTTCACGGTGGTGACCGCCCGGCACAGGTTGGACGGGCTGCACCTGCACCACGGCGCGGACCGCGTCACCCTGGCGCCGCTCACCGACGCGGAGGCCACCCTCCTGGTCGAGCGTCACCTCGGCAGGCGGGCCGAGGTGGAACGCCAGGCCGTGCGGCAGGTCGTCGCCGCGTGCGCGGGCCACCCGCTGGCGTTGAGCATCGTCGCCGCGCGCTCCGCGGTCGACACCGACGACTCGCTGGCCGCGATCGTGCGGGAGCTGGCGGACCGCAACGCCGCGCTGGACGCACTGACGATGACCGACGCGGCCGACTTCCGCGCGGTGTTCGCCCTGTCCTACCACCACCTCCCCGAGTCGCCGGCGACCGCGTTCCGGACCTTGGCCGTGAACCCAGGCACGAGCGTCAGCGCGCCGGCAGTCGCCGCGATGACCGGCACCGGGCCGGACGACGCCCGCCGTGCGCTCGCCGAGCTCGACCGCCGTCACCTGGTGTCGCGGATCTCGGCCGGGCGTTACGCGTCGCACAACCTCACGCTCGCGTTCGCCCGGGAGCAGGCGCGCGCCGACCCGCCGGAGCGACGGTCCTCGGCCCTGCGGGCGCTGCTCAACCACCATCTCCACGCGGCCAACCGCGCCGACCGGCTGGTCAACGGCCACCGCCGCCCGGTCGACCTCGAACCGTGCGCGCGGCCCGACCTGCTGCCCGACCTCGCCGACCGCGCGACGGCCATGACGTGGTTCGACGCCGAGTACGACGACCTGCTGGCCGCGGCCAGGACGGCGGCGGCCGAGGGAATCCACCCCTACACCTGGCAACTGCCCTGGGTGCTCTCGAACTACGCCTACCTGACCGCGCGGTGGCAGGACTGGGCCGACACCCACGTCGACGCCGTGGCCGCCGCACGGCACCTCGGCGACCGACCAGTCGAGGCGAGGCTGCTCCAGACCCTGGCCCGCGCGCAGAGCGAAACCGGCGCCCACGCCGATTCCCTGCGGCACTACCGGGCGGCGCTGGACATCCTTCAGGAGTTCGGAGACCTGCCCGGGCAGGCGAACGCGCTGAACGGGCTCGGCGGCGTCCTGCTGCGCAGCGGCGCGCACCGGGAAGCCCGGGAGACGGCCGAACACGCGCTCGACCTCTACACGTCCCTCGGTGACGAGGCAGGTCAGGCAAGCACCCACGGGCTCCTCGGCAGGGTGGGCCAGGCCGCCGGACGACGGACCGACGCGGTGCGCCACCACCGGCAGGCGCAACGCTGGTACCTGGAGTGCGGCAACCTGTACGGCTTGGCGCACACGGCCGACTGCCTGGCCGACCTGGAACTCGCGGCAGGTGACGCCCGTTCGGCGGCCGCTCACCTGCGCACGGCCGCCGAGCTGCACTACCGGGTGGGCAACCTGCACTACGCCATCACGGCGTGCCGGAACCTGCGCGCCCTGGTCGACCCCGCAACGGGGAGGGATCGCCTGGACCGGGTGATCACCCTGCTGGAGAACCGCTCCCCGCTGACCGTCGCCGAGCTGACCGAACTGATCGCCGACGAGCAGGGCCGTGCGTGATGTGATCGACGACGAACCGGGCCGATCCCGGCGCCGGCTTGCGACGTGGATCCGCGATCGGCTGCGCCTCGTCTGGTGGCGACCGATCTCGCCACTGTCTACAAGAGACTGGTGACAGGTGCGGGAACTGCAGAGGCCCTTGGCCGGCGGCGTTCCCGCGGCGCCGCCGACCAAGGGCCGGGCTCAGCTGAGCGTGACCCAGATGTCGTGCGCGTCAGGCTCCGCCTGGGTGCTCTTGATGAAGGCCGCGGTGTCGTGCCGGCCGTCGCCGTTGGTGTCGCCGACCGCGCACACCTCGTTGCCGGGGCACATGTACTCGGACCACTTCAGCGGCGCACCGAACGCGGCGCCGCTCGACAGTGCGACCCAGACGTCGTTGGTCGTACCCTTGGTGAAGGCGAGTGCGTCACTCCGGTTGTCACCGTTAACGTCCGCCATCGCGCACACCTCGACACCAGGACACATGTAGTCCGACCACATCGTGGGCGGACCGAACGTCGTGCCGTTCGACAACGCCACCCAGATGTCGTTGCTGGTCCCTTTGATCACGGCGATCGCGTCGTCCCGGTTGTCGCCGTTCACGTCGGCGATCGCGCACACTTCGGTGCCGGGGCACATGTAGTCCGACCACTTCGTGGGCGGCGCGTACTTCGCCCGGATACCTGCGATGTCGTCCTGAGCCAGGAAGCGGTGCGAACCGAGGTAGAACGGCGCCATCAGCGCCGACGAGTCGCCGGAGTGCCGCAGGCCCAGCGCGTGCCCGATCTCGTGCGCCGCGACCGTGACGAGGTCGAAGGGTTGTCCGTCGTCGCCACGGGGTGCGTCGGTCCAGGTCTCCGCGTCGTCGAAGTGCACGTCGCCGGCGATCGGGTTCGAGTAGGTGGGCGGAGGGAAGAACGCGTGGGCGAGGACGCCGCCCGGGCCGTCGAACGGGTCGAGGGGGTCGCCGTGATTGCCCGTCTGCCACGAGAACTCGATGTCGGCCGCCCCGGTCACCTCTTGGAACCGCAGTGGCGCCACGTCCGCCCACATCTTGAGGGCCGCCCGGACCGCCGCACGCTGCGCCGCGATCGGCAGATCGCCCGTGGTGTTCGCGAACGAGTAGGTGATCGTGCTCCCGGGCCACTTCCCGGGATCGAGGACGTAGGACGATTGGACATCGGCGGCCGGCGGCAACGAGTCGTAATAGACGACGTCGCCGTCAGCCTCCGCGACGGACGTCGTGGAACACAACAGCAGACCCGCCAGACTCGCGGACAGAATCCGATAACCGGTACGTCTCAAAATGTGCTCCCTTCCCGCGAGGTGGCCGTGCGCTGCGGCCTTCCGGCAATCACCACGGGACCTCGCAACTTCTGCCGACACCACGCGGACGGCAGGCGTACGGGCGGCGCGATCAGCGGATCATCCGCAGCTCCCCTCGGGACGGGCGAGTCGGGCATGGGTCATCCGCGGCAGCACTCGTCGCGGAAAACTCAAGCCGGAATAGGAAATCCGCAATCCTGCGGGTACCGAGTTCGCGCTTCGCCAGGTTCGCTGCAACGATCCGCGTCGCGGAGGTGGTTGACAATCCGCCCGACGGGTCAATCCACTTCGTTGTGGTGAAAGAGCAGGGTGCGGGTGAAGTGTCAGACGGTCCCGGTGCGGGCGACTTCGCCGTACCAGCGCGCGCTGGGCTTGATCGTCCTGGTGAAGGATTCCCGGTCGACCGACACCAGGCCGAACGTCGGCGTCCACGAGCCCCATTCGTAGTTGTCGAGCAGCGACCAGTGCAGGTAACCCCGCACGTCGACGCCGTCGGCGATGGCGTGGGCCAGGCCTGTCAGGGCGCGGCGGGTGTAGTCGACCCGGTCCGCGTCGTCGGCCGTGGCGATGCCGTTCTCGGTGACCAGGATCGGCACCGAAGGTCCGACGCGGTCGGCGGTGTGGCGGACGGCGCCCTCCAGCGCGGCGGGGTGGAACTCCCACCCGGTGAGGGTCCTGCGCGCGTCGGCGGCGGGCTCGATCGGGCCGTCGGGACCGATGACGACCCGGGTGTAGGCCTGCACGCCGATGAAGTCGTCGTCTTTCGAGACGTCGAGGAACTGGTCCTCGCGGGAGTAAGCCCACTCGGCGGCGAGGTCGTCGGCGCCGTCCACGGCCTGGAAGTTCTGGTTCGCGACCGTCCAGCCGGACCGGACGCGTGGCAACGCGGCGAGTTCCTCGCGGGCGACGTGGTGCGCCGCGACCAGCGCGTCGGCGACGTCCTGGTCCGGCGGGGGCATCGCGCCGGCCACGTTCTCCCGCCGCTCGCCGCGCTTCATCATCGCGCTCATCATGGCCACCATGTTGGGCTCGTTGATGGTGCACACCCACTCGACGCCGTCGAGGACCGGCAGCACCGCGCGGACGTAGGCGCGGAAGCGGGCGACGGCGTCGGCCCCGGTCCAGCCGCCCGCCGCGCGGAACCACAACGGTGTCGTGAAGTGGTGCAGGGTGACCACGGGCGTCAAGCCGCGTTCGAGGCAGCCTTCGACCATCCGCCGGTAGTGCGCGAGGTGCGCCCGCGAGACGTGGCCGGGCGCGGGCTCGACGCGCGCCCACTCGACGCTGAACCGGTAGCCGGTGAGCCCGAGGTCGCGGACGATGTCGAGGTCTTCGCGCCACCGGTGGTAGCTGTCGCACGCGTCGCCGCTGCGCTCCGGCAGGAACGAGTCGGGCGCGTTCTCGAACGCCCACAGGTCGCTGGCGGTGTTGTTGCCCTCGACCTGGTGCGCGGCGGTCGCGGCTCCCCACAGGAAGTCGCGGGGGAAGGTGGCGTTCACGGTGTCTCCTGGTGTTGTCGAACGCTCACGGACGCCGGTACGCGCCGGCGGCGAGCAGCTGCTCCTGCCCTGCCCGCGCCTGCTCGACCAGTCGCGCCACGGTCTCCGCCGTGACACCGAGGCCGAACGACCGGAGCTTGTCGAGCGGGATGGACAGGAACATCCGGACCAGTTCCGGCGCGACGGAGGACTGGGCGGCGCCCAAGGCCGTCTGTCCGAGCAGAGCGGCCAGCACTTCCCGGCCGGCCGGGTCGGCGCGCCACTCGGCGATGGTGGACTGCGCGGTGAGCGGCGTCAGCACGCGGTCGCCGTCGCTGTGGACCGTGGCCCGCAGCCGCACGTCCTGCGAGGAGGCGCCCACGCGGAGGGCGTAGTCACCGGCGGCCAAGGCCCAGCGCTGACCGCGCACGTCCCACGTCCGCAGGTCGGCGGCCGTCAGCGGGAGCGTGACGGCCGTCGTCTCGCCCGGTCGCAGGTCGAGCTTGGCGAAGCCGCGCAGCTCCGAGCGGGGCCGGGTGGGGTGTTCCTCGACCGGTCCGGCGTACAGCTGGACGGCCTCCTGCCCGTCCCGGTCTCCGGCGTTGGTCACCGAGAAGGTCACCTCCCACGCGTTCTCGGCCACCTCGGCCACCCGCAGGTCGGAGTACTCGAACCGGGTGTAGGTGAGGCCGTGCCCGAACGGGAACGCGACCGGCCGGTCGAGCGTGTCGAAGTACCGGTAGCCGACGAAGGTGCTCTCCCCGTACACGGAGGCGCCGTCGCCGCCGGGGAACGTGAGGTAGCTGGGGTGGTCCGACAGGCGCAGCGGGATGGTCTCGGCGAGCCGGCCCGACGGCGCCCGGTCGCCGAGCAGGAGGTCCGCCGTCGCGTCCCCGCCGCCCTGTCCGAGCAACCAGCCCTCGAGCACCGCGTTGGCGTGGTGCTGCCACTCGGCCACCGAGATCACGCCACCGTTCGACAGCACGACGACGACGCGCGGCGCCACGGCGGCGATCCGTTCCAGCAGGCCGACCTGGTCGGCGGGCAGGTCGATCGTGGTCCGGTCGAAGCCCTCCGATTCGGCGTGCTCGGGCAGGCCCAGGAAGAGCACGGCGACCTGCGCGTCACGGGCCGCCTCCACCGCCGCGAGCACCAACGCCTCGTCGGCGACACCGTCCACGGCGTAGCCGGGCGCGAACCGGACGACGTCGGCGCCCAGCCTGCCGGTCAGCGCGTCCAGCGCGGAGGACAGCTCGGTCGGCACGATGCGGGACGACCCGCCGCCCTGGAAGCGCGGGGTGCGGGCGAGTTCGCCGATCACCGCGACGGCGCCCGGTGACGACGGGTCCAGCGGGAGCACGCCGTCGTTGGTCAGCAGCACGGCCGCGGCGGCGGCGGCTTCCCGGGCCAGCTCGGCGTTGTCACGTCGGATCGCGGCCAACTCCTCGTCGGCCGCACGTGCCCGGGCGGCCCCGAGTCGCTCCTCCAAGCGGCGCAGGCGGTCCACGACCGCGTCGAGCGCGGACTCGTCCAGCTCTCCCCGCTCGACCGCGGCCACGACCTCCGCGTCCGTGCCGGTCGGCGGCATCTCCAGGTCCAGCCCGGCCCGCAGCGCGGCGACCCGGTCGTTCACGGCGCCCCAGTCGGACACGACGACACCGTCGAAGCCCCACTCCTCGCGCAGCACCCGCGTGAGCAGCCAGGGGTTCTCGCTCGCCGGGACACCGTTGATCCCGTTGTACGCGCTCATGACCATGGCGGGGCGCGCGGTCCGCACCACGTGCTCGAACGGGCGGAGGTAGACCTCCCGCAGCGCCCGCTGGTCGACCTCCGCGGAGACCCGCATCCGGTCGGTCTCCTGGTTGTTGACCGCGAAGTGCTTGACGCACGCGCCGACGCCGCTGGACTGGACGCCCTCGACGTAGGCGGCGGCGAGCCGTCCCGTCAGGTGCGGGTCCTCGGACAGGTACTCGAAGTTGCGGCCGCCCAGCGGCGAGCGCTTGATGTTCATGCCCGGACCGAGGAGGACGTCGACCTCCAGCGCGGCGGCCTCGCGGCCGAGGGCCTCCCCCACCCTGCGCACCAGCGCGGGGTCCCAGGTGGAGCCGAGTGCCACGGCGGGCGGGAAGCACGTGGCCGGGACGCTCGTGCCGATGCCGAGGGCGTCGCCGCCCTCACCTTGGCGGCGCACGCCGTGGGGTCCGTCGGCGAGCAGGAACGAGCGCACGAGGCCGGGCGCCCCGGTCGAGTGCCAGGTGTCGCTGCCCGAGGTGAGCGATGCCTTGAGCGCGAGCGGTGCGCGCTCGACCTCGTGGTCGGCCATGGTGGACGGTCTCCTCATCGGTGAGCTTTGACGGGGGCTTCGGCGTCCGGGGGTCAGCCCGACTTCCAGCGGGTCACGTCGACGCCGAGCAGGGCGAGGAAGTCCAGCAGGCGACCGCGCATGTCGATCGTGCCCGGGGCGAGCAGCCACTGCGTCTGCAGCCCGTCGAGCAGGGCGATGAGCTGTTGCGCCGCCGCCTCGGGGTCGAGCCGGTCCCGGCCGCCCACCGCCTCGCCGAGGATGGTCGCGAAGTGCTCGCGGAGGATCTCGTACCGCCGCAGGAAGTACCGGTGCGCCGGGTGGTCGGGATCGCTGGCCTCGTTGGAGAGCTTGGCGTACAGCGCGACGAGGCCGGGCGTCATGGCATTGCGCTCGACGATGTGGAGCAACTGGTCGAGGTGGTCCCAGGCGTCGAGGTGCTCGTCGAACAGGACGTCGGCGTCGATCTGGTCGCGTCGTTCGAGCACCCGCATGAGCAGTTCGTCCTTCCCGCCCGGGAAGTGGTGCAGGGCGCCGGCGTGGGTCAGCCCGGCCGCCGCGGCGATGTCCCGCAGCGACACCGCGAGGTAGCCGGACTTGGCGAACAGCTCCGCGGCGGCGTCGGTGATCCGCTCCTTGGTGCGGTCGCCCTTCGTGTACCGCTTGGCCGGGATCGGCGAGCCGCTCCTCACGCGGTCGGGGCCTGCACTCGCCATCGTGTCTCCTCCGCGGCGTTATCGAAGTGGTCTGGACATCGAGCCCGCCGATGTGCCTACCATGTGGCCCGTAAAACTTACCACATGGTGAGTTCTAGGTCGTCGGTCCGATCAGGCCCGGTAGGCGGGCAGCGAAGCCCGGCACGCAGACAGGAGTTGCCCATGAGGATCCGCAGATTCCCCACCGTCGGGACGGCGGGCGCGGTGGCGGTCGCCTTGGTGCTGACCGGGTGCTCCGGAGCGGGCGGTGGGGCCGCCGGCCAGAGCGACCCGACGCTCGACATCGCCACGATGACCATCCCGCAGAGCCTCGACCCGGTCACCGCGGTCGGCGGCGCGCTGCCCTTCTTCCAGGCCACCTACGACTCGCTGCTCAAGCGCGAGCCCGATGGCGCGTACAGCCCGATGCTCGCCACCTCGTGGACGTGGGACCCGAGCCGCACGAAGCTGTCGCTGGCGTTGCGCGACGACGTGAAGTTCGACGACGGCTCGGCCTTCGACGCCTCGGCGGTCAAGGCGAACCTGGAGCGCTTCAAGGCGAGCACGGGCGCGAACGCGAAGTGGTTCTCCGGCCTCAAGCAGGTCGAGGTGGTCGACGCGACGCACGTCGTGCTGCACCTGGACGCCCCCGACCCCGCCTACCCGCACTACCTGTCCGACGCGGCGGGCCTCATGGCCAACCCGGCCGCGTTCGCCGACGCGGAGAAGCTGAAGACCACCCCGGACGGCACGGGACCGTACGAGCTGGACGCCGCCCAGACCGTCGTCGGGACGAAGTGGGTCTACCGCCGCGCCGAGAACTACTGGGGTGAGCGCCTGCCGTTCGACGGCGTCACCATGACCGTGTTCGACAACGAGACCGCCATCGTCAACGGCCTCAAGACCGGACAGGTCGACACTGCCGTCATCCAGGACGCCAACCAGCAGTCGAGCCTGGACGGCGCCGTCGGCCTCACCACCACCCCGGTGGACTTCGACTTCCAGGGCATCCTGCTGTTCGACCGCGCCGGCAAGGTCACCCCTGAACTCGCCGACGTGCGGGTGCGGCAGGCGCTCAACCACGCGATCGACCGCAAGACGATGCTGGAGCAGATCCGCCGGGGCAAGGGCGCGAGCACGAGCCAGATCTTCGGCACCGACACCTCCGCCTACCAGGAAGACCTGGACTCCTACTACGCCCACGACCCGGAGAAGGCCAAGCGGCTGCTCGCGGAGGCCGGGCACGCGGACGGCTTCGAGCTGAAGATGCCGCGGATGTCCTCCATCGTCACGGAGGCCATCGCCTCGTCGCTGCGGTCCGACCTCGCCGACGTCGGCATCACCCTCACGTGGGTGGACGTCGACCAGGGCGACGCGCTGCGCCGCATCTTCTCCGACCGCGAGTTCTCCGGGTTCGTGATGAACCTCGGCCAGTCCGCCGACGACTGGCTGGTCATCAAGGACCTGGTGCTGCCGGGGACGTTCAACCTGTTCGGCTACACCGACGACACGGTGAAGGCGCTGACGCCGAAGATCCAGGCCGCGCCGGCAGGTGACGCCGTGGAGGACGTGCGGGCCCTCAACCGCCACCTCGTCGAGAACGCGTGGTTCGTCCCGTTCTACCGCATGTCCTACGCGCTGGTCACCGACGGCGGCGTCACGGCGCGGCCCCAGTCCGGCATGGCCGTCCCGTCGCTGTACAACTACCAGTCGGTCGGCTGAGACCATGCTCGGGTTCGTCCTCCGCCGGCTGGCTGCGGGTGTCTTCCTCCTCTTCGCCATCTCCTTCGTCTCGTTCGTGCTGCTGTCGGTGCCGCACCTCGACGTGGCGCGGCAGCTCGTCGGGCAGGCCGCGACGCAGGACGTCGTGGACGCCAAGAACGCGGCGCTCGGCCTGGACCAGCCGGTCCTCGCCCGGTACGCGAGCTGGCTGGGCGACGCGGTGACCGGAGACCTCGGCACGTCGTGGTTCACCAGCGAGAACGTGCTGACGGCCATCGGCAACCGGCTGCCGGTGACGCTGAGCCTGATGCTCGGCGTCACCCTCGTCACCGCGGTGCTCGCCTTCTCCCTCGGCGTGTGGGCGGGCGTGCGGCGGGGCGTCGTGGACCGGTTCGTGCAGGTGCTGGGCGTGGTCGGCTACGCGTTGCCCGGCTTCCTGGTCACGCTCGTGATCGTGCTGGTCTTCGCCGTGCAGTTGCGGTGGTTCCCGGCGATCGGCTACGTCCCGCTGACGTCGTCGGTCCCGGGGTGGCTGTCCACGGTGGTCCTGCCGATCCTGTCGCTGTCCGTCGCCTCCGTGGCCGGTGTCTCCCAACAGGTTCGCGGCTCCGTCATCGACGTGCTGCGCCAGGACTACGTCCGGACGCTGCGGGCCAGGGGCCTGCCACCCCGGCGGGTGCTGTTCCGGCACGTGCTGCGCAACGCCTCGGCGCCGGCGCTCACCGTGCTCGGCATGCAGTTCGTGGGCCTGCTCGGCGGGGCGGTGCTCGTCGAGCAGATCTTCGGCCTGCCGGGCATCGGCTCCATGACCGTCACCTACACCACCCGCGGTGACACGCCGATCATCATGGGCCTGGTCATGACGACGGTCGTCTGCGTCGTGGTGATCAACCTGGCCGTCGACGTGCTCATCGGCTGGCTCAACCCGAAGGCGAGGACGGCATGAGCACGGCCCAGCGGTTCCTGCGCAACCCCCAGGCCATGGCCTCCTCAGCCCTGCTGGCGCTGATCGTCGCCGCGGTGCTGCTCGCGCCGGTGCTGGCCTCGCACCTGCCCGGCGCGGCGGAGCTGGGCAAGGCGTTCGCCGGGCCCGAGCCCGGTCATCCCCTCGGGTTCGACTCGGCGGGCCGCGACGTCTGGTCCCGCCTGCTCCACGGCGGCGGCAACAGCCTCGGCGGCGCACTCATCGCGCTCGTGGTCGCCCTCGGCCTCGGTGTTCCCAGCGGTCTGGTCGCGGGCTACTACGGCAAGTGGTTCGACTCCCTGGCGAACTGGGCGAGCAACTTCGTGATGGCCCTCCCGGCGATGATCGTGCTGCTCGCGTCGAGGGCCATCCTCGGCCCGACCGTGCCGGTCCTCATGGTCGTCCTCGGCGTCCTCGTGGCACCGAGCTTCTTCCGGCTGGTGCGCGGCATCGTGGCCAACGTCCGCCGCGAGCTCTACGTCGACGCCGCCCGCGTGTCCGGCCTGCGCGACCGACGGATCATCGCGCGGCACGTCCTCATCGTGGTGCGCGCGCCGATCATCATCCAGGTCGCCCTCGTCGCGGGCATCGCCATCGGGTTGCAGGCCGGTCTGGAGTTCCTCGGCATCGGCAGCGGCGACGCCCCGACGTGGGGCGCGATGCTCAACGAGGCGTTCCAGAACCTGCAGCGCAACCCGCTGCTGATGCTGTGGCCGGGGCTGGCCCTCGGCCTGACCAGCGCCGCCCTCGTGCTGTTGGCGAGCGCGCTGCGCGACGTCCTGGAAGACCGGGGCGCCCCCGTCCCGAACCCGCGCGCGGCCCGACGCGTCCGGGTCGACCCACCGACCACGCCGGACACCGCCGGCGAGCGGGCGTCGCTGCTGTCCGTCCGCGACCTCGCCGTGTCGTACGGCCACGGCGCGACGGCCGTCGAGGTGGTGCGCGGGGTCGACCTCGACGTCGCCGAGGGGGAGGTCGTCGGTCTGGTGGGCCAGTCGGGCTCCGGCAAGTCGCAGACGGCGTTCTCGGTCCTGGGCATCCTGCCCGAGGGCGGTCGGGTCACGCGGGGCAGCGTCCTGGTCGCCGGCACGGAGGTGGTCGGTCTCCCGGAGAAGGAGTACCGCGCGCTGCGAGGAGGGGTCATCGCCTACGTGCCTCAGGAGCCGATGAGCAACCTCGACCCCGCGTTCACCGTCGGCAGCCAGCTCGTGGAACCGATCCGGGTGCGCTTGGGGTCCTCGCGCAAGGCCGCGACGGAGCGAGCGCTCGACCTGCTGCGCCAGGTGGACATCACCGATCCCCGGCGCGTCTTCGACTCCCACCCGCACGAGATCTCCGGTGGCATGGCGCAGCGCGTGCTGATCGCCGGTGCGATGAGCTGCGACCCGCACCTGCTCATCGCCGACGAGCCGACCACGGCGCTGGACGTGACCGTCCAAGCCGAGGTGCTCGACCTCCTGCGCCGCCTGCAGGCCGAGCGGGGCCTGGGTGTGCTGCTGGTGACGCACAACCTCGGCGTCGTCGCCGACCTCTGCGACCGCGTGGCCGTGATGGAGGCCGGGCGCGTGGTCGAGACCGGTGACGTCGAACAGGTGCTCAAGCGCCCGCGCCACCCGTACACGCGAACCCTGGTCGAGGCCGTGCTCGACGACGTCCCCGCGCGTCCCGCCTGGGTCGCGCCACGAATCGCGGAGGTGCCGGCATGAGCGGCAGCGCGTTGTCCGACCCGGCGTCCGCGCGGATCCTCGACGTCCGCGACCTGCGGGTGTCGTTCCCCGGCAAGGGGTGGCGTGCGCCGCGGGTGGACGTCCTGCACGGTGTCTCACTCGACATCCGACCCGGTGAGACGGTCGGTCTGGTCGGCGAGTCGGGATCCGGCAAGACGACGATCGGGCGAGCAGTGCTCGGCCTCGTCCCCGTGAGCGGCGGGACAGTCGAGTTCCGGGGCGAGCGCATCGAGCACGCCACCGGTCGACGGCGCCGACTGCTCAGCCGCCACCTCCAGGTGGTGTTCCAGGACCCGTACGCCTCGCTGAACCCGTCCATCCCGGTCGGGGAGACGCTCGCCGAACCGCTGCACGCGCAGGGGATGACGGGGCACGACGCCCGCCGCAAGGTCTCCGACCTGCTGGACCGCGTCAAGCTGCCGGGTGATGCCGCCCAACGGCTCCCGCGCGAGTTCTCCGGTGGGCAGCGGCAGCGCATCGCGATCGCCCGGGCGCTCGCGATCGGCCCCGAGCTGATCGTGTGCGACGAGCCGGTGTCCGCGCTGGACCTCACCACGCAGCGCACCGTGCTGGACCTCCTGCTGGAGATCCAGCAGCAGACCGGCGTCGCCTACCTGTTCATCTCCCACGACCTGTCCGTGGTGCGGTACCTGTGCCACCGGGTGAGCGTGATCCACCGCGGTCACATCGTCGAGTCCGGGGAAGCCGGGCAGGTCACCACGGCGCCCCGGCACCCGTACACGCAGCGGCTGCTGCTGTCCGCGCCCGTCGCCGACCCCGCCGCCCAGCGGGCCCACCGGATCGCGTTGCACCGACGCCGGATCGAGGAGACCGCATGACGCCGGACCTGCCCCTCGTGCCACTGCCGGCACGGATCACCACCACGCGGCCGGGACGCGTTCCGCTCGGGACGTCCGGCACGGTCGCGATCGCGGTGCCGCCCGGCCTCGCCCCTGGCGTGACCGAGTGGTTCACGACCTGGGCACGACGGCTGCACGGCCTCGACGTCCGGGTGGGCTCGTCCGGCGACATCACGGTCGTCGTGGACGATCCGGTCGCCTTGGGGCTCACGGACGTGCGGCCGCCGGACGGGGTCGATCCCCGGGCGGCTGCGGCCGACGAGAGGTACCGGCTGACGGTCGGCCCCGACGGCGTGCTCGTGGAGGCCGCGGGCGATGAGGCCGCGTTCCGCGGGCTCACCACTCTGCTCCAGCTCATCGAGCCGGAACCCGGGTCGGTCCCCGCCGTCGTGATCGAGGACGGCCCCGCCCACGCGTGGCGCGGCCTGTCCCTGGACCTCGCACGCCACTACTCCACACCGGCGGAGATCCGCCGGATCGTCGACCTCCTCGCCTGGTACAAGCTGGACGTCCTGCACCTGCACCTCACCGACACGCAGGCGTGGCGGGCGGAGGTCGCCGGCCGGCCGCGGCTCACGGGCGCCGGTCCCGGCGCCACCGCGGAGTTCTACTCGCGGGACGAGCTCAGCCGGATCATCGCGTACGCGGCGCAGCGGTACGTCACCGTGGTCCCCGAGTTCGACGTGCCCGGCCACGTGGCCGCCGCGTTCGCCGCCTACCCGGAACTGCGCGGCGACACCGAACCGGCGCACCCGTACGTGTGCTACCTCGACCCCGAGGTGCCCGAGGCCGTCGCCTTCACCCGCGACGTCATCGACGAGCTCGTCCGCCTGGCGCCGGGGCCGTTCGTGCACCTGGGGGCCGACGAGCCGTTCGGCATGCCGACGCAGGCGTACCGGCGGTTCGTCCAGGAGGCGCACGCCCAGCTCCGGTCCGCGGGCAAGAGGGTCGTGGCCTGGCAGGAGGCGGCACGCGCGGGCTGCCTGGACTCGGCCGACGTGCTCCAGTACTGGATCGGCCCGGACAACTCCTTCGACACCGAACGGCTCAAGCAACGCGCGCCGGCCGCGCTGCACCCCCTGATCGAGGACGCCGCCCGGATGTTCGCGCTCGCGCCCGGTGACGTGCCCGCGGCGGCGGCAGCGGGCGTTCCGGTGCTCCTGTCGTCCAACACGACGCTCTACCTCGACCGCCCTTACGCCGACCCCGCGGCCGACGAGGAGTCGGAGCGGCGGCGGCGACGCGCCGGGCACGCCGACTACGAGCCGCGGACCCCGGAGCAGGCGTTCGACTGGCATCCGGGCGCGCTGCCGGAGATCGCGGCGGCGGGAGCGGAGGTCGCCGGGGTCGAGGCGGCGATCTGGTGCGAGACGGTCGACTCGTTCGACGACCTGGCGTTCCTGCTCTTGCCGAGGCTCGCGGGAACTGCGGAGAAGGCGTGGACCCGGCGGGTCACCGAGTGGCGTGATCACCAGCGACGACTCGCCGGCCACGTCGACACGTGGCACGCCCTGGGCTTCCAGGCCGCGTACCAGGCAGCCCACCCGAACCCGGAGCTCGTGGAGCGGCCCGGAAGGAGCGGTTGACTACCGGCTTGAGCAGGCCCCGAGCAGTTGGTGTCACGACGGGTCGTGCGGGGACGCGAGATGGCGTTGCAAGTCGCGGTGGCGGAATTGCACAGCGGTGCCCGTCAGCCGCAGGATGCCGGCCGCGTGAGCCCAGTCGAGGAAGTGGCCGAGCCTCCACGGCAGCAGGCCTTCCCGGTGGTATGCGCGCAATGCGAGCAGGTACCGCGGCCAAGGTGAACTGGCGGTGACCACGCAGGTGGCCACCACCACCGCGATGCCCGATGCCTCCCGCATGGCCAGGGACAAACCGGTGACGAGGACGAGGAACAGGTACAGGTCGCGATACAGCGCCATGCGCATCGCGTCGCTGGGACGACTGAGGACCTCTTGTGCCTGGTGGGCGCCGAATGCGACGGCGGCCGTCAGCAAAGCCGGGATGAGGACCACGCCTGCGTCGAGGGTCTCGGCGAGTCTTCCTGTCACGTCGGCGAGCCCACCTTCGGCCACACCCTGGAACAGGGACGCTACGGCGTAGAAAGTTGAAAAGGTCAACCCGAACACGAGGAATTTCGACAGGGGTACGCGGAAGCGACGGAAGGAGATCCGCTTGGGCGGATCACCCGCCGACGCGGCGCTCCACCAGAGCACGCCGATCAGGGCGATGAGACTGGACGCGAGGTCGGCCCAGTTCGAGTAGGTCATCGGTGATCGGAAGGTCTGACCCGACAGGAACCACCCGACCGCGGGCACGCAAAGCCCGGCGGCCAAGGATGCGCCCGCGAACTTCGCCCGCGCGACCGTGGTGTCCGGGGTCGAGCGCCACAGCTCGTGGACGTGGAAGTCCGTAGCGGAACCGCCTTGTGCGGCCGTCCGCGCCAAGTGCCGAGTCAGCGCGTGCAGCCGGCGGATGACCTCGTCCGTTCGGTAGTGCCGCCTGCTCGAACGCTGGTGGTGCGCGGTTACCGCGGGCACGAGCCGGTCGAGCAGATGAGCCTCCAACGCTTCGCCGTCCAGGCGGTTCAAGTCAGCCGGGGTGCTGTCCCGATCTTGGTACACCGTGACGGCGAGGTAGAGGCGCAGCGGATTGCTCAGGCAACGCGCGAGGCGGCCCTGGGGATGACGGCGCAGGCGTCGCACGATCGGTTGCCACCGCCGTTCGACCCCGTCCGGCTGTCCTGAACGGGGAAAGCGGTGGCGCAGCCACCCGATGACGTTTTCGGCGTCCAGCGGTCGGATCACCACCGCGGTGGCATCCTCGAGCGGCTCCTGATCGGCCAACGCGTGGTACCGGGCCGTTCGGCAGGTGAGAAGGACAGGAGGCGGCGCCGGACCCGTGGGCAGGTTCAGCGCGGCGAGCAGCAGGCGCGCCCTGGTAGGAGGGCCTTCATCGGGATCCATCTCGTCGATCCCGTCGAGGATGGGCAGCAGCCACCCCTCGACGACCAGCGCCTTCGCCACGGTGGAAGGGACTCCGTACGTCGCCGTCAACTGCTCCGCCATCCACTCGTCGAGGCGACGGCGCACCGCAGCCGGGTCGGCGTCGGCGGAGTGGGCGAAACCGGACACGCTCATCCTGACGGGCACCCGGACGCGAGTGGTGTCAGCGGAGTGGAGCGCGGCTTGCGCCACCGCGACGAGGTCCAGCAGCAGGGTCAGCGCGAGGACGGTCTTGCCCGACCCCGCTTCGCCGAGGAGGACCAGTCGTCCCCGGTCCAGTTCGCGGTAGTAAGAGGAAATGGTGGCCGCGGAGCCGGTACGGCCGCCACCGTCACCCCGCCAGCGCACCAGCGCCGCTTCCACCTGGCCGAACTCCACGTTCGCCGGCCTGGCGGCGCCGGTGTCGCCCAACAGACGTCCCAGCTGCCTGGCCTCGCCGGTCCCGACCGCGGTGAGCAACCGAAGGGCGTGCCCGGCGATGTCCTGACGGCTGGTGGAACCGCGACGCAGCGCCACGACGCCGGCGACCGCACCCACGATCCCCGGGCCGAGCGCGAGCACGTTGGCGATTCCGGCTCCGTCGTCGGGCGCGGTCCTGTCGAGCAGCCACCACGTCGACCACACCAGCACCAGCGTGACCAGCCCTACCGCGAGCAATGCCGAGCCCCGTGACCGCACCGATCACCCACCTCCCCGAGAAGTCCATCGTCCCAGCGTCCGCGCGCGTTCCGCCGTGCCGGGGTCCGGCGGCGTCCGTGCGAGGCCGGTCGCCAGAGCCGAATGCCGGGCCGGCGGTCATTCGAATTCGGCCCCCGCCGTTCGGGGACAATCCGACCTCGACAGGTGGTGGATCCAGTCGTAGGTCTTGGTGGCCGGCGACTTGCTCAAGGGAGCACGCAGGCACCTGTCCGAGTGGATTCGGGCCCACGAAGGGGCGATTGTCACTACCTTCGCACCCATGAGTTCCCCGGACGAGGACGAGGTGCTGCTCGACGCGGCCCGCGCCGTGCGACCGTACCTGTCCGAACTGGTCGGGCAGCCCACCGCGGCCGAGTTGGACGCGGAGTTGGCGGCGCTGTTGGCGTCGGCTCGGGGCGGGCACGCGGTGGCGGATCGAGTGGCGGAGATGCTGTCGCGGTCCACCGAGGTCCAGGCGTGGGCCGCCGGGTTCCTCGAGCACGGCTGCCCGCCCGAGGTCGCGGAGTTGCGCGAGCGGGCGTTCCAGGGGCTGCCGGGTGTGCCCGAAGCGCCGTCCCCGGACAAGTTCCGGTGCCCGGAGGGTGACTACGTGTTCTACCGACGGGCCGTCGGCGTTCGCGTGCCGCCGTGCCCGACGCACAAGACCCCGCTGGAGCGGTGATGCTCACCGCCTTCTGGCAGGGCGTCGGGTCGAAGCTGGCCGATCGCTGGTCGTCGACGGCGGTGGGGTCGCTGGTGTTCTGGGCGCTCGGGCTCGGCGCGCTGGCGTGGCGCTTCGGGTTCGGCGCCGCCGTGACGACGGTGAGCACCTGGATCTCGGCGCGGCCCGCCCTCGTGCAGGGCGCGCTGGTGGTCGGGGCGCTCGTCGTGGTGGCGGGCTCGGCGAGCCTGGTCGCTCGCGTGACGCTGCCGGTGACACAGGTGTTGGAAGGCTACGGCTGGCCCTTCTGGCTGCGCTGGCCGCTGGTGAGGTGGACGGCTTGGCGCGTCCGTCGGGCCGAGGAGCGATTTCAACGGGCCGAGGCGCTGAAGGAGGACGAGTCGCTGAGCGGCGTGGCGCGGCGGCGCTCGGTCGACCGGACGGCGCGGCTGGAGCTCTGGCTGAGGAGGTTCCCGACGGAAGCCGACCTCCAGGAGCCGGCCAGGCTGATGCCGACCCGGCTGGGCAACGTCCTGCGCGCCGCCGAGACCCGACCGACCGACAAGTACGGGTTGGACGCGGTGATCTGCTGGCCGCGACTGTGGTTGTGCATGCCCGACACGGCGCGCCAGGAGTTGACCGCCGCGCGCGGCGCTTTGGACACCGCGATCGGAGCGTGTTGTTGGGCGGCGTTGTTCGTCGTGTGGACACCGTGGCAACCCGTCGCGCTCCCCGCGGCCGTGGTGTTCGCCGTCGTGGCGTACCGGCTGTGGGCGGTTCCCCGGGCAGCCGCCTACGGGGAACTGGTCGAGGCGGCGTTCGACCTGCACCGGGGCGAGCTGTACACCGCCCTGCGCTGGCCCAGGCCCGAGAACCCCGCGCAGGAGCACGGCGCGGGCAAGGCGGTGACGTCATACCTCTGGCGCGGCAGTGACGCCGAGAAACCCGTGTTCGAGGCACCCTCTTCATGAGCGCACCTCCCGACCTCGTGGCAGCACGGCTGCGGGCGATCCGCTCGGGCACGAGTTGGAACCCCCCCGCACCGGTGGACATCGACTGGGCAGCGGCCTACGACAACGGGATGCGCTTGGTGGACCGGTTCAACCGCACCTATGACGGTGACGCGCTGGCCGAAGGCTTGGCATGGCTGGAGTCCGCCTTGGTGGTGGCCGGACCGGACGACCTGTTCGTCACCGTCGCCCACTACGCCCAAGCCGAGCGGCTGCACCGGGAGTGGGCGGGCCAGTACGGCAGGCGCGACGAGGAGCGCGCCGCCAACGAGCGGTCGCTGCTGGCCGCCGAGGCGGCGCTGGCGCTGGCCGAGGCCGCCGGCACGGACCGGCTCTACCACCAGCTTTTGATCGCCGGCGCCCTCCGCGTCCGCGCGTCGACCGACCGTCGGCCGGACGACCTGGACGACGCGATCGCGCTGCTGGACGGCGCGATCAGGTTGGTGCCGCCGCGCCATCCCGACTACCCGACCGCGCTGAACATCCTCGGCAACTGCCTGCGCGAGCGTTTCGAGGCCGGAGGCGACCGTGCCGACATCGACCGGGCGGTCGCTCTCCAGCGGGAGGTCGTCGACCGTCATGGGCCCGGTGGGCCGTCGGCGTTCCAGCGGAGCCTCGCGCGCAGTCTCGCCGCGCGGGCTCGGCGCACCGGCCTGCCGGCCGACATCGACGCCGCGATCGAGTGGTTCGACGAAGCGCTGCGGCACGGCGCCCACCTCGCGAACGAGGGTCCGAGCACGGCCAACACGGTGGGTGGCCTGCGTTTCAACCGCTATGTCGTGTCCGGTGACATCTCCGACCTGGAACTGGCCATCGACCGGTTCGAGCAGGCACTCGACTCGGCGCCGCGGGAATCCCCGAGCTATGCGTGGTACCTGCGCAACGTCGCGGTGACCTTGACCGAGCGGTTCGAGTTCAGCCCCGACATCGCCGATCTCGACCGCGCGATCGAGCTGCACGCGCAGGCGCTCGCGCTCGTCCCGGCGGACCACCCGATGCGCGCGTCGTTCCTGGAGATGCTCGGCCACGCACTGGTGTTGCGAGCGACGAACGCCGACGACCCCTCGTCGCTCGCCCGAGCGATACCGCTCCTGGAGGAAGCCCTGGAGTCGGCGGACACCGGCCATCGGCCGGCCGTGTTGATCGGACTGGCCACGGCTCTCGTGTTGCGAGGGGTGGGTACCGGTGCGCGTGCCGACTTCGACCGCGCGGTCGCTCTCAGCGGCGAAGCCGCGGAGCTGGACGACCGTGACTCCACCATCAACCACAGCCTGAGCCTCGGCCGCCATGCCTGGGCGTTGGCCCAGCGGCACGACCAGTTCGCCGAGAGCGGGGATCGGGACGCCGCCACCGCCCGGTTCCGCCTCGCCTACGACAGGGGCATGTCGACCATGCCCCCTGCCGCTCTGCGCACCGCCGTCCAGTGGGGCGACTGGGCGGCCCGGAACGCGGACTGGGAACTCGCCGCCGAAGCGTTCGGCAAGGCCATCGTCGCGGCACGGCTGCTGGCGGCCACGCAGCTCCACCCGCGCACGCACTTCGTCCGGCTGAACCACACCGGCGCGCTCCCCGTCCGCGCCGCCTACGCGCTGGCCAAGCTGGGCCGCCACGAGGAAGCGCTGCTCACCCTGGAACAGGGCCGGGCCAGGCTGTTGTCGGAGACGCTCGAACGGGACAACGCCGACCTGAGCTCCCTCGGCGGCGAACTGCGCGACCGGTTCCGGGCCGCGGCGGCACGCGTCCGGCAGCTGCGCGTCTCACCCCTGTCCGAGGACCCCGGGTTGACCCAGCACGAGGCCAAGCGAGTCCGCGCCGAGTTCGACGAGGTGCTGGCCGAAGTCCGGCGGGTCCCGGGCCACGAGAGGTTCCTGCTGCCGGCCGAGGACCTCGACACGGACGCCTTGGGCGAGCCGGTCGGGTTCCTCGTCGCCACACCGGCCGGTGGTCTGGCCCTCGTCGCTTCCGCCGAACGCGACCCTCTCGCGATCTGGCTGCCGGACCTCGTTTCCGACGCCCTGCTCGACCGGGTGCACGGCTACCTCGACGCCTACCGCGATCGCGGCGCCGACCCGGCCGCGTGGCTGGGCGCGATCGACGACGTCACCCGGTGGGCGTGGGACACGACGATGGGGCCGCTGCTGGCGGAGCTGTACTCGACGCCGCGGATCCGGTTGGTCCCGACCGGGCTGCTCGGCCTGCTCCCGCTGCACGCCGCCTGGCGCCCCGGCGAATCCGGTCGGCGTTACGCGGGCGACCAGGTGCTGATCACCTACAGCCCGACCCTGCGCCGAGCGCGGGAGGACCCCGGCCCCGCCGACAGCCTGCTCGTCGTCACCGAGCCCGCCTCGACGCGTGCGACGCCCCTGCTCTTCGCGTCGGTCGAGGCCGACGCGGCGTGTGCGGCCTTCCCCCGCCATCGGCGGCTCGACTCGGTGTCGGCGACTCCTCGGGCGGTGTTGGAGAACCTCGGCCGGCACGGGGTCCTGCACTTCGCGTGCCACGGGTCGGCGCAGTTGACCGACCCGCTGTCGAGCGGGCTGCTGCTCGCCGGGAACCGGACGCTGACGCTGCACGAGATCCTGGGCCTCGGCGCGGTGCGGGCCAGGCTCGCGGTCTTCTCCGCGTGCGAGACGGGGATCGGCGGCACCATCCTGGTGGAGGAAGCCATCAGCCTGCCCGCGGTGACGCTCCAGACCGGGGTGACCGGCGCGGTCGGCTCGTTGTGGGCGGTGCCCGACTTGGCGACCGCGTTGCTCATGGCGGCCTTCTACGACAGCTGGCCGCACAGCCTGCCGGACCCGGCCGCGGCGCTGCGCGAAGCGCAACAGTGGGTCCGCGACAGCGACAACGCCACCAAACTCGACCGCTTCCCGCACCTGCTCCGCGATGTCCACGACCGGATGCCGCCCGCTGCCCGTCGCCTGTGGCTCACCGCACGGCCCCACACCCATCCTTACCACTGGGCGGCGTTCGCGCTGTGGGGCCGCTGAACGGACACGGTGCCGGAGGAAACAACGCGGGCGAACCCGGTATCCGGTCAGAGGGAGGGGACATGGTGGCTCAGGAGGACGACGGGCTGGCGCGACTGGTCGAGATCGTCGCGGGGCTGCGCGCGGAACTCGAGGGGACGACGCCCTCGGCCGAGCTGAGGCGGGAGGCGCTGCTGGCCGAGGCCGCGCTGGCGACGTTCCACCGGTTCCGCGAGGACGGGGACCTCGACGACATCGACGAGGTGATCAGACTCGTCAAGGAGCTGTGCGAGCTCACCCGACCGCCCCGCCGCGAACCGTACGCGTTCGTGCTCAGGGACACCGCGGCGGAGAAAGGGCGGCTGACCGGGAACCTGGACGACGTCCGGGACGCGTTCTACGGGTTCCACCTCGACGATCCGCCGTTCGAGGACGAGGCGCTGCGGGAGGACGTCCTGCGGCAGATCGCGCAGATCGACCAGGACCGCTTGACCGAGCTGACCGAACGGGCCCAGGACCTCCACGCACGGCTGGAACGGCACCGCACCCGCAGGAGGCGCAACGCCGCCCAGACCGCGGACGCGGCGGAGGTCGCGGGCGAGCTGGCCGGCACGCTGGCCGCGATCTACTCGCTCACCGACGTGGTCGAGGACGCGGTGTCGGCCGTCCAGCACTACCGGTTGGCCATGGACTTGGCCGAGCCGGGCAGTCGCGTCCACTGCGTGGCGGCCAACGACATGGCGGTCCTGCTGCGGACGCTCTTCTACGTGAGCGGCGACGTCCGGACCGTCCACGAGGCCGTGTGGGCCATGGAACAGGCCGCGACAGCGCTGGACGACGACGATCCGGCACTGCCCTCGGTTCTCAGCAACCTCGGCGCCGTCGAAGCGCTCCTTCACGAGCAGACGGGCGAGCCGGAGTACCTCGACCGGGCCGTGGACTCGTCCCGGCGAGCCTTCGAACTCACCCCGGCGGACTCCGAGGACCTCCTCGGACACCGGTCGAACCTCGGCGCGGTGCTGCTGGACCGCTACCACGCCGCGGGCGACGTCACCGACCTGGACGACGCGATCGCGCTGTTCGAGACGTCCGTTGCCGCCGCGGCGAAGGACCGGACCTCGTCCGACTACCTCTCCCGCGTCAACCTCGGCTCCGCTCTCATGGCGCGCTATCGCCTGACCGGCGACCTCGGCGCCGCGTTCCGCGCCCTTGA
The DNA here is from genome assembly GCF_040295345.1 of Actinosynnema sp. NPDC002837. Classification (NCBI taxonomy): domain Bacteria; kingdom Bacillati; phylum Actinomycetota; class Actinomycetes; order Pseudonocardiales; family Pseudonocardiaceae; genus Actinosynnema; species Actinosynnema sp. NPDC002837. Next base: position 125,459 of record NZ_JBEOVG010000007.1, on the reverse strand, counting down.
GATGCAGGAAGCGGCGCTGGAGCACACACCGCGGAAGACCGGATTCGGCTACGAGAGCGCGCTGGGCAACGTGGGCGCCACGCTCAACGAGCTCTACCGGAGCACCGGTGACCCGGGTTTGCTGGATCGGGCGATCGAGGCCCTGCGCGGCGCAGCCGAGTTCGCCCCCGCCGACAGCGCCGACCTCGCCGTCATCCACATGAATCTCGCCGTCGCCTTGGAGGCCAAGGCGCAGCGGGACCACGACACCGAAATCCTGATGGAGGCCCTGACGGCGATCAGGGCAGCGCTGGACCGCCTTCCGCCGGAGTCGCCGCGCTACGCCGTGGCGGTGTCGAACTACGGGTGGCTGCTGTCGACGTTCTACGAGGCGAGCGCCGACCCCGCCGCCCTCGACGAGTCCGTGCGGGCGCTGGAGTTCGGACTGGAGGGCTTCGGTCCCGACGAACCGTCCCGGGTCAACACCCTGCACAACCTCGTGCGAGCGCTGGGCAGTCGTTCGCTGCTGACCGGCAGCCCCGCCGATCTGGAACGCGCGGTCGCGCTCGTCCGGGAGGTGGTCGACGACCTCGCGGACCTGCCCGCGGCGATCGTGCTGACCATGAGCGACACCTTCGCCGGGGTGGCGATGCGGGCGGGCGACCCGCCACTGGCGATCACCATCTACCAGCACGCGTTAGGACTGCGCGACCGGCTCTACCGCACCATGCCGGGTCGGTGGGAACGCGAAGTCTGGCTGCGCGAGGCCGGGAACCTGCCGTCCGACGCCGCGTACGCGCTGGCTCGTCACGGCGATCTGCGGGCCGCGGTGCTCGTGCTGGACCGCGGGCGGGCGATGGCGCTCTCGGAGAACCTGGAGCGCGACTTCGCCGACCTGGCCGCGCTCGCCGCGGCAGGGCACGACGCGCTCGTCGCCGAGTACGAGGAAGCGGCCGCCGCCGTGCGGCAGGTGGAACAGGCGGACCTGGCCGCACGGCAGGGCGCGGAGGCGTTCGCGCGGCTGCGCGATGCCGCGGGTCGGAAGCTCACGTCGGTCATCGACCGGATCAGGGCGCTGCCGGGCCAGGAGGGCTTCCTCCGCGTGCCCGATGCCCTGCCGGTCACCGGCGCCGACGACGCCGTGGTGTACCTCGTGGCCGCCGACCTCGGCGGGGTGGCGCTGATCGCCCGGAACGGGAGCGTGTCGGCGGTGTGGCTGCCCGACCTGCGCGACGCCGTCCTGGCGACGACCGTGGCGGAGCTGCGGTCGGCGTACGACGCCCGGCACGAGGACCGGCGGCGCTGGTTCGACCGGCTCGACGCGGCCTGCTCCTGGTCGTGGACGGCCGTCATGGGCCCGCTGCTGGAGGTCCTGGAGCCGGTGCGGGAACTGTGCCTGATCCCCGACGGGGCGCTCGCCTCCCTGCCGCTGCACGCGGCGTGGACGCCCGGCACCGACCGTCCCGGCGGTCGCCGCCACGCGGGCGACGAGGCGCTCATCACCTACGCGGTGTCCGACGGCATGCGCCGGTGGGCGGCGCGAACCCGGTCGCAGACGCGGACGGAGTCCGTCCTCGCGGTCGAGTCCCCGGACTCGGACCTGCCCTCCGCGACCGCCGAGGTGAACCGGGTCGTGGGCCGATTCGCCGAGGCCACCAGGCTTGCGGGCGGCGCGGCGACCCGGTCGGCCGTCCTGTCGGCCTTGACGGCGTGCGACGTGGCGCACTTCGTCTGCCACGGCCGTTCCGGCGGGGCCGAGCCGTTGCGCGGCGGGCTGCTCATGAGCGACGGGATCCTCACCCTGGAGGACCTGCTCCAGCTCCGCACCGTGCGGTCGCGCCTCGCGATCCTGTCGGCGTGCGAGACCGGGCTCGCGGGCACGGACCTGCCCGACGAGTTCCTGAGCCTGGCGACCCGGCTGCTCCAGACGGGATTCGCCGGGGTGGTCGCGTCGCAGTGGGCCGTTCCCGACCGGGCGACGACCCTGCTCATGGCGAAGTTCCACGCCTGCTGGCGGTCCGAGTGCACGGAGCCGGCCGCGGCCTTGCAGGTGGCCCGGAACTGGCTGCGCGACAGCACCAACGCGGACTTCGCCGACGAGTTCCCCGACCTGGTCGCGGTGCCTCCCGGTCTGGGTCGGCTCGGGCACCGGCTCTGGGCCGGGACCCGGCCGTACGCGCATCCGTACTACTGGGGATCGTTCTTCCTCACCGGGGTGTGAGCCGCCGCCCCCTGTGCTTGGACGGCGCACTGTCCACGCAGAAGCCCAACGCCTCGTTCCCTAGGACAACAGCCATTCGCCGGGGAACGCCGCCAAGACGGCTGCCAACGCGCCCGAAGTCCGGCCGCGCACCACCAGAAACCCGCTCCCGATGACGCGGACCACCGCGTCGTGGTTCGCGTACCAGCGCGAATCACCCACCTCCGGCACGGCCAACGCCGCGAACACGCGCTCGACCCGCAGCCGCTCCTCCTCGCCCTCCAGCTCACGGCAGTCGGTCAACCCGTCTTCGAGGAGCAGCGACTCGGCCAGCACCATCTCCACGCACGCCAGCGAGAACCGGTCGACGAACGGCTCCCACATCTCCACGCGCTTGTCGGCGAGATCCGGTCGCACGAACACCGGCGGGTCGTCCCCGGACAGCGCCACGCCCCAGTACGCGCACGCCTGGTTCTCCACCCGGTGCACGAGCACGCCGTCCCACACCTTCAGCTCGTCCGGTCTGAGCAGCTCGTCCTGGTTGCTGGTCAGGTCGGTTCGCCGGCCGAACAGCGCGTACGCCTCCCGCACCGCTGCGGGCAGCCGCACACCGAGCCGTTCCTCGGCCTCGTCGACGGCGCACCCGTCGTCGACGCCCAGCGGCGTCACGAAATGCTCGGCGTACTCACGCACGAACCGCCAGGCGCCGTCCCGATCGACCGCCGCCCGCTCCACCGCCGCCGCGATGTCGAACCCCATGCGGCGACACCTTATCGACAGCCGCGGTTCGGGTCTGCAGGTCGCTGTGATCGCCCTCGGACTCGGTGATCGGCTGACCGCCGCCCTGCCGCTCACCGAGATCGCGGCACTGTGGCGCCGGGCCGCGCCGCAGGCAACCGACGGGCGGAGTGCCTTCTCGGCTCAGTGCGGAGGACGGGCGTCCTCGTCGCACTGGTCCGACAGTTCACCCGGTCGAGTGGAACCGATGCGGGCGGAGACCGGGGCCACGGCGGCGGGGTCAGACGATCATCGACGGCCAGGGCCAGCGGCGGACGCGGTAGGGCAGCCACCAGGCGAAGGCGTCCACGGTGCCGACGAGCCCTTCGTCGATGAGGTGGGCCAGGACGTCCGGGGGGATCGAGTCCGACCGCGCGCCCGGCATCAGGGTTTCCACCGCGGCGAGGTACTCGGGATCGTCGATGACGAAGCGCGACAGGTCACCCGCCCGGCGGTCCCTGACCTCCAGGAAGCCCGGACCGTGCCGGTGGATGCACTTGCACAGGTAGTACGTGCTCCGCCACTGCTCCAGGACCGCGTCGGCGTCGGGGTGGTCCGGCAGGGCGCGCGGCGGGTGGAAGTGGTTCAGGCGGGCCCAGACGTCCTGGTTCCGGCCGGAGATCATGGTCCAGTCGTAGGCGACGCTCCAACTGGTCAGCTCACGCAGGAAGACCATGAGCCACACCAGGGTCCTGGCGTCCATCCCGCCGGAGAGGTCCACCGGGCTGCCGACGGAGACCTTGCGGACGCCCCTGGCGTACAGGTCCGCGGCCGTGGCCTGCGGGTCGCCCGACGCGGGCTGCTCCCCCATCGCCAACTCCGGCAGGTGCAGGACGGCGTCGTCGTGGTCGCGCCAGAGCAGCAGCGGGACCGGGGCGGGGCGGTGGTCGAATGCCTCGACGGCGGCGGTCACGCGGGCACCTCCTCGATGTCGGGCCGGGTGTGCTCCGGTTCGGCGTCGAGCCGGGGCAGTTTCATCAGGTCCTGGTTGCGGGCGATCGGCGCCACGTGCACGTAGGTGTCGCACTCGGTGAACAGCACCCCGAGCCGCAGCCACTCCGCCAGGGCGTCGGCGATCCGACCAGGGTCGGCGTCCAGCCCCGCCGCGGCGAGCTTGCGCGACAGCGCGCCCGGCGCGTGCGGTTGGTCGAGCAGCCGGAACAGCGCGATGTCCCACGGGTCGTCCAGCCACCGGCTGGTCCAGTCGAAGTCCGCGCGGCGGCTGACGAGCAGGATCCGGTCGCCCAGGTCGGTGTGGCTGAGCCTGCTGGTGGGGAACTCGCGCTGCCACCGCTCGGCGGCGTCGCGCAGCCGGTCCCCGACGTCCTCGCCCACGCCGAGCGAGTCGGAGGTGAACAGGTAGGCCAGGTCCATCAGCTCGGTCCGCGGGAGGTCGTAGTTCATCGCGTACTGCGTGCCGGGCCCCAGGTCGGCGAACCCGAGCTCCGGGCGGTTGAAGTACGGGCTGAACCGCTCGATGACGATCCGCGCGACGCCCTCCACCGGCGGCAGGTGGTGCAGGGCGGGCATCTGCTCGATCACCGGCAGGTAGTCGTCCTCGGTCTCGCCCGGGAAGCCGTAGAGGTAGTTCCACGCGATGGACAGGCCCTCCGACGCCGCGTCGCGCAGCATCCGCACGTTGTGGCAGCCCGTCACGCCCTTGTCCATGATCTTGAGGACCCGGCTGTTCAGGTTCTCGACGCCGGGTTGCACGTTGACCAACCCGGCCGCGGCGAGCGTGGCGAGCTGGCCGCGGTTCATGTTCGACTTGATCTCGTACTGCATGCGCAGGTCGTACCCGGACTCGATGATCGCGGGCAGCAGGGTGCGCACGTAGTTCATGTCCAGGATGTTGTCCACGACGAACATGTCCAGCACCTGGTGCTTGCGCACCAGCTCGACGATCTCGTCCCAGAAGACGTCCGGGCTCTTGCTGCGGAACTGCATGAACGACCCGTTGAGCCCGCAGAACGTGCAGTGGTGCTTCTCGCCCCACCAGCAGCCGCGAGCGCCTTCCACGACCAGCTTCGGGTCCAGCCAGTCGCGCACCACCGACTCGTCGAGGCGCTCGAAGTAGCCGTCGTACTCCGGCGCCACGATCTGCGCGGGCGCCAGCGGTGTGGTCACCATGGGGTTGACCACCGCCGCGCCGTCGTCGTCCCGCCAGCACAGGCCGGGCACCGCGGTCGGCGGGTCGCCGGCGCGCATCGCCCGGACCAGGGCGGGGAAGGAGACCTCGCCCTCACCGCGCAGCACGTAGTCGACGAACGGGAAGTTGCGGTGGATCGCCTCGCCCTGCACGCCGTCGCAGTTCGCCCCGCCCATGGCCACGCGGACGTGCGGCAGGATCCGCTTGAGCTCCTTGGCCACCGCCAGCGCGGGCACGTTCTGCTGGAAGGTGGACGTGAACCCGACCAGGTCCGGGTTGCGCTCGGCGATGCGCCGAGCGGTCTGCGCGACGAACTCGGGCGCGGTCTCGTGCAGCTCCAAGGACATCGCGCGCTGCTCGTCCGGCATCGGCACCAGCTCGGCCAGCTCGTCCTCACGCCAGTGCGGGTCGTCGTAGAGCGCCGAGGTGAACACCCAGTCGCCGACGCCCTGGAAGTAGGTGTCGAGCGAGTAGAAGTAGTAGTCGCGGACGGTGAACGACCTGCGCTCGGCGATCCAGTCCACGTAGTCCAGGTTGGCGTGCACGACCTCGACCGAGGTACCGGGGACCTCGCGGCGCACCGCCGTGCTCAGGATGCCCAGCGCCAGCGAGGGCACGTCTATCAGTGCCCACGGCATGTTGACCAGAACGATTCGCACTGCGGCTCGCTTTCGTCGTGCTCGCGTCTGTGGTGTCCGGATCCGGTAGGGGTGGGAGGCGGGCGATCGGGTACCGCCCGCCTCTGCCACCTGGGTGGCGTGCCGTCAGAAGCTGACCTTGACGGACACGCTCACCTCGACACCGCGGCTCTGGTCGCGGTTGCCGCTGATCGGGTCGTTCTTGATGACGCGCTTGCGCATGTGGTCACCTCCCTCCGGTGGTCGGGGCGCACGGGTCCGGCCCGGTGCCGGGGCCCTCGTTCATCCCGTCTTCGCGGGGGCGGAGATCTCCCGCCCCCCGAGTGCCGTCGCGACGAAGCTCACGACGGAGCCGATGATCTGGCGGTGGACCGCGTCGGTCCGGCCCTCGTGGCCGGACGGGGTCCACTGGAGCTCGTGCTCGACGCCGTGCGCCTCCAGCGCCGCGACGTAAGCGGCGACCTGGTCCGGCGGGCAGCGGTCGTCCTCGGTGGCGGCCAGGACCAGCACCGGCGCCCGCACGGAGGCGACGTGGGACATCGGGGACGCCGCGGCGTACGCGGCGGGCCGCTGGTCGGGGTCCCCGCCGAAGATGCGCCGGTCGAGGGCCCGCACGGCGGGAGTCGCGCCTCGGTAGGCGGCGACGTAGTCCGCGATCGGGTTGACCGCCGCGACCGCGTGCCACAGCTCCGGCTGGACGCCCGCGGCGAGCAGGGCGAGGTAGCCGCCCCACGACGTGCCCACCACCGCCGTGCGGTCCTCGTCGGCCACGCCCGCGGCGACCAGGTGCTCGCGCACGGCGGCGAGGTCGAACAGCTGCGTGTGGCCGGGCCCGTCGGAGAAGTCGTTGCGCCAGGCCGGGCCGTAGCCCGTCGAGCCGCGGTAGTTCGGCCTGGCCACGGTGCAGCCGATGCCCGTGAAGACCGAGACCAGGCCGTCGTAGGCGTCGCGGGCGGCGGCGTGCGGGCCACCGTGCAGCAGGAACACGGTGGGGTGCGGTCCGGGCGAGTCCGGCGCGGTGAGCAGCGTGTGCACGGGTCCGGCCGGGGTGTCGACCCACACCTCGCTCGTCACGCCCGCCACGGTCGCGTTCCGCGGGCCGAGCGACCACCGTCCCGAGGCGGTGCGCAGGTGCGGCGGGTGCGTCGCGTCGGTCCACACGTAGTGCAGGTCGCCGTCGGGCTGCACCTGGGCGGCCAGGATGCTGCCGCGCGGCGTCGGCACGGGCGCGTCGGCCCGCCGCTCCAGGTCGAGCTCGCGCAGTTCGGACCGGGCGTGCCGGTCCCGGCGCACCAGGACCCGCCGCCCGTCGGGGTACCAGGTCGGCGCGATCTCGGTGTCGGAGTCGAACCACCGCAGCTCGCGGACGCCGCCGTCCGGGGTCCACTCGGCCAGGCGGTACGCGGTGTCGTCAGAGGTGGTCAGCAGCAGCCGTGCCGGGCCTTCGACCGGGGCGAACCCCGAGACCCACAGGGCTCGTCCCGGCAACCGCAGCGGCAGCCGTTCGCCGGTGGCCAGGTCCAGCACCACCGCCGGCACCGGGTCCTCGGCGTCGCGGGCGAGCACGGCGAAGCGGCCGGAGTGGGACAGGTCGACGAGCGTGGTGTGGCCGTCGAAGTCGCCGACGTGGTCCACCCGGCCGTCCGGGCTCCTCCGGTAGACCGAGAGGCCGTCGTGGCCGACGCCGACCGCGGCGGTGCCGTCCGCGGACATGGCGAGCCCGGCCGCGCGCCCGGGCGGCAACCCGGCGTCCTCGGAGTCGCCGCCGCCGAACGGGGTGATCCGCCAGCGGCCGACCCCGGTGAGGTCGTCGTCGAACCACCACACGTGAGCGCCGGTCGGGTCGATCGCGCAGCCGACGGTGCCCTGCGGTCGGTCGGTGACCTGACGCGCGCCCGCGGCGGACCAGGCGAACACCTCGCACCGGCCGTCCGCGTCGCCGGTGTGGACGGCGCGGTCGGGCGCGAACTCGGCGAAGGCGGGCACCTCCGGGAAGAACACCTGGACGTCGATCTTCACGGCGGTCACTCCTCAACCGGCTCGGGGGTGCGGTCGGCCGCGGACGACGCCGCCAGGGATCGCACGGTCGCGGTCGTGTAGAGCGCGATCGCGACCAGCGCCGCCCCGAGCACCGCGGCGACGAAGGCCGGGGCGAGCGCGGCGACGAGCACGCCCGCGACCAGGGGCGCCACCGCGCCGGTGCCCTCCCCGACGACGCCCAGCGCGGTCCCGACCCGGCCCTGCATCCCGTCCGGGGTGCTGGTGATCGCCTTGCTCTGGAACGCGATGCTCAGCGCGGGGGTGAGGGCCGACACCGCGGCCAGCAGGATGCCCATCACCACCGGCGGCGGGGTGGTGGTGAACCCGAACGCGACGAGGACGACCAGCCACGAAACGACCAGGACCAGGCGGGTCGGGGCGAAGCGGCGCAGGAAGAAGGGCGCGACCAGCGCCCCGCACAGGCCCGCCACCCCCGCCGCGGTGAGCAGCAGGCCGATGGTCGCGGCGGACGCGCCGTGCAGGCGCGCGACGAGGATGACGTGGAAGTACAGCGCGCCCAGCACCAGGTTGACGCCCCCGGCCCACGTGACCATGAACCGCAGGAACGGCTCGGCCCACAGGAACCGCACGCCGTCGGCGAAGTCCCGCAGGAAGAAGGACTTGCGGTCCTCGGTCCGCGCCGGTCGCAGCTCCGAGCTGAGCAGGCCCGCGCACAGGGCGGTGACCGTGTAGGAGAAGGCGTGGACGAGGAAGGGCGCCCACGGCGCGAACTGGTACAGGCCACCGCCGATGCCCGGTCCCGCGAGCTTGGCGGCCTTCTCCCTGGCCTGCAGGGCGCCGAGCGCGCCCTCCGGGTCGTCCTTCGGGAGGATCGCGCGGATGGCGCCCGACGCGGCCGCCGCGTAGCAGGCGGTGGCCACGCCCTCGACGACCGCGGCGGCGAACAGCACCGGCAACGACGCCCGGCCCGTGAGCACCACGAGCGCGATCACCGTCGCCGCGCAGGCCGCGACCAGGGCGGAGACCACCATCATCGGCCGGCGCGGCACGCGGTCCGCGTAGACGCCCGCCACCGGGGAGACCAGCACCTCGGCCAGACCGACCACCGTGCCCAGCACACCCGCCGTCACCGGCGAGCCGCCGAGCAGCAGGACCAGCACGGGCAGCACCAGCGCCGAGGCGTGCGAGCCGAGCAGGGCGGCCGCGCCACCGAGCCAGAACAGCCGGAAGTCCCGGTGTCCGCGCACGCTGGTACCGACCACCGACATCCGTCGTTCTCCCGTCTTCCGCGATCACGAAATCAAATCCATGCGACGAACAGAGTCCGGCGAGGGGTTCAAGACCGCACTTTTCGGCGGTAAAACGAGACTGGAGCCAGCCTTATCTCGGGTCCGACAACCACCGTTCCACCAGGGCGGTGGATGCTTCCCCGGAATTTATACATGCCCCGCCAAGACTCGTCATGCACCCCGGCAGAGCAATTCCGCTGGCGTACGGACCAGGGATAACTCCGGCGGATGCCACCCGCGCGGAGATCCGAAGCAATGGGCTTCGTTCGGTATTGCGAAACCGCGGCGGCCCGGCGATCCTGCGCCCGCCGAAATCATCGTCAATGCAGGTAGCGGAGGTACGAGCGCAAGAGGCGCGCTCACGGTGGCGGCTGCCGTCCACCGTGACTTCGACCGGCACGGCATGACGACCGGCTGCGCCGCCCCAAGACGGCGCAGCCGGCCGAGTCCCCCGTCAGCCGGTTGTCGTCCGGTCGAACACCCGAGCCGGTTCGGGCGCGGTTGCGCCCGACGCCGGAACCGCGTTGCACCGTTGCTACCACCGCGTTCGACCACCCGGTACGTCTTCGCATACCGCGAGAATCGTTCCTTGACGTTGCCGGGGCCGGTTGCGATCCTTGTTTTTTCGCGCGAGTGTCCTACCGTCCGCAGACAGGGGCACGAAATGGCCGTGGACATGTCTTTCCTGATCGCGGATCCGGATTATTACGAACCGTGGGACACCATCGATCCCGGCGTGCGCTATTCCCCCGCGCACGCGCCCGAGGGGTGGACGCGGCTGCACGACGGCGCGTGGACCCACTGGGGACCACCCGGGCTCGTCCTGCCCGACCAGGGCTGGAAGGTGCACGTGTCCAGCTCCCTGCGCAACGCGCAGTCCGTGCTGGCGATCGTGTCGTCGGCGTGCGTCGAACTCGGGGTGCCGTTCAAGCACCTCGCGGGCGAGCGCACCTTCCTCATCGCGCACGACAAGCACGCCGCCAGGCCGCAGAGCGGCAAGTTCTGCACCCTGTACCCGCCCACCGAAGAGCGCGCGCTGCTGCTGATGAGGCGCCTGTCGGCGGACCTGGCCGGTGTCGACGGGCCGTTCGTGCTCACGGACCGGCGATTCGGCGACAGCACGTGCGTGTCCTACCGGTATGGCGCGTTCCGCGGCCGCAGCAGGGTCGACGCGGACGGCAACCACGTGCCGACCATGACCCGTCCGGACGGGCAGGTCACGGACGACGAGCGCGGGCCCGCCTTTCGCCTGCCGCACGGCGTCTCCGACCCGTTCCGCGAGACCACGCCCGCGCGTGCCGCCGGACCGGTCACCATGCACGGCTACACGTTCGACTCCGTGCTGCGGCACAGCAACGCCGGTGGCGCCTACCGGTTCCGCACCGGCGACGGCGCCACCGTGTTCGTCAAGGAAGCCAGAGCGCACAACGGTTACACCGCGGACGGCGTCGACGCGAAGACCCGGTTGGCCGAGGAATATCTGGTGTTGCGCGAGGTCCACGCCCGCGCACCCGGCGTGTGCCCGCGGCCGGTGGAGCTGTTCCACCACTGGGAGCACAGCTACCTCGTCTCCGAGTTCATCCCGGGCGGGTCGCTGTACCGGTGGATGGTGACGAACAACCCCGCGGTGCTCGACGACGCGGACGCGGCGGCGTACGCCGGGTACCACGAGCGCTGCCTCGGGCTCCTCGACCAGCTCGACGCGCAGCTGCGCGCGTTGCACGACCTGGGTTTCGTGTTCATCGACCTCAGCCCCACCAACGTCCTCGTCGACGACGAGGACCGCGTCCGGCTGGTCGACTTCGAGGCGGTGCAGCCCGTCGACCGCGTGCGGCGGTACATGGGCACACCGGGCTACCTGCACCCGGACCCGCGGGCCGTGGCCGAGCACGACCCGGCGGAACTCGACCGGTACGGGTTGTCGGCGCTGGCGCTGCTCCTGGTGTTCCCGCTGCACGAAGTGGCCGAACGCCACCCGGCCGCGCTCGACCACCTGCACGCGGACCTGGCCGAGGCAGCTCCCGTCGAGCCACGGTTGTGGCGGTGGGCCACGCACTGCCACGAACGCGGCGAGGACACCCGCCTGCCCACCCCTGCCGCCGTTCGGGCGGACCCGATCGCCGCGCTGCACGACCTGGCCGAGCGAACCGCCGACGCCATCGAGGAGATGGCGCAGCCGGACCACCCGGCACGGGTCTACCCCACCGTCCCGCTCGGGCACCAGACGAACACCCGGGCGTTGGCCGCGGGCACCGCGGGCGTGGTGCACGCGCTGCACCGCGCGGGTCGCGCGATCGACCCGGCGATCGTCCGGAGGCTGCGCGACGAATCGTTGGCGTCAGCCGAGACCACCGCACCCGGCCTGCTCCACGGCAGTGCGGGCATCGCGGGCGTGCTGGCCGAACTCGGCGAGGGTGACGCGGCCGAGAAGCTGCTCGACGAGGCAGCCGCACATCGCCTCAACCACACCTCCGGCACGTTGGGCGGCGGCGCGGCGGGCACCGCGCTCGGCTTGCTGGCCCATCACCGGCGCACCGGTGGACAGCGTTGGCTGGACTTGGCCTCGGGGCTGCTCGAACGCGTGCCGGACGGTGACGAGCTGACCGCCCGCCTGGGTGCGTCCACCCGCTCCGGACTGGTCAGCGGGCGGGCGGGTGTGGCGCTCGCGCTGTACCACCTGCACCGCGCCACCGGGGACGATCGGCTGTTCGCGCGCGGCATGCGGCTGCTGGGCGAGGAACTCGCCTACGCCGTGCCCCTGCCGGGCGGTGGCGTGGGCTTCCGCGTCGCCCGCAACGACCGGCGCGTCTACCCCTACCTGTTCGCGGGCAGCGCGGGTTACGCCTGGGTCCTGTCCCGCTTCCTCGCGCACCGGCCGGACGCGGAGTTCGACGTGCCCGTCGACGTCGACCTGACCGCCACCGAGGTGCTGTCGCGGTGCCTGGACGCGTGCACGGCCCGCTTCACGGTGTTCCCCGGCCTGTTCCCGGGGCTGGCGGGCCTCGTGACGACGCTGGCCGACGCCGGCAGGCGGCTCGACCGGCCCGACCTCGTGGACGCCGCGCTGTCCAGCGCCCGCGGCCTGTTCAGGCACGCGGTGCCGCACGGGAGCGGAGCAGGCTGGCTCGGCGAGCCAGGTCAGCGGATCTCCACCGACCTGTGGTCGGGCGGAGCCGGCGTCCTGGTCGCCCTGCGACTCCTGCTCGACGCCCTCCAGACTCCCCCGGCACCACGTCGAGGGGACACGGGTGGAAGGAGTGATCAGCATGGAGGAAGTCCTGTCCTTGCAAGCTGAGGTGGCGCCGGAGGACGACCTCATGGCGTGCAACGTGCTCACCATGAGCAGTCGAGGCAGCGTCTGCCTGTGACGCCACCGCTCGTCGCCGCTTGTCGGGCACCGGCACCGCGCCCGGCAAGCAGCGACGCGTGTTCCCGCACGCGTTCCGCCCCGGAACGGCACACGTCCCTCGAGACCTGGCCGCTGCCGCGCCGACTCCGCACGTCCCGTCGGGGTCAGGCGCCTTCCTGGTTGGTGGTCAGGAGGCGGGCGAGCCAGTCGGTGCGGGTTCGGCGGGCGGTGGTCGAGATGCGCGCCTGCGGGTAGAGGGCGTCGAAACCGTGGAAGCCGCCCGACCAGACGTGGAGTTCGGCTTCGCCGCCGGCGGCCCAGATGCGGGTGGCGTAGTCGGTGGCCTCGTCGCGGAAGACCTCCGCGGAGCCGGTGTCGACGTAGGTGGGCGGCAGGCCCGAGAGGTCCTCGGCCAGCGCGGGTGAGACGTAGGCGGGCACCTCGTCGCCGCTGAGGTCACCGAGGAGGGCGCGCCAGCCGAACGCGTTCATCTCGCCGGTCCACACACCGGGCACGCCGGAGTACTGGCGGCTGGACGTGCTGGTGTTGCGGTGGTCGAGCATGGGGCAGATCAACACCTGCGCGGCGATCGCCGAGGTGCCGAGGTCACGTGCCAGCAAGGTGAGGCCGGCGGCCAAGCCGCCACCCGCGCTCGCGCCGGCCACGATGATCCGCGCGGGGTCGACGCCCAGTTCGGCGGCGTGCTCGGCGACCCAGAGCAGTCCACGGTGGCAGTCCTCGACGGGCGTGGTGCCGGTGGCCTCCGGTGCGAGCCGGTACTCCGCGGAGACGACGACCGCGCCGAACTCGTCGAGCCACTCCAGCGGGATGTCGATCTGCGAGAACCGGTCGCCCATGACCATGCCGCCACCGTGCATCCAGTACACGCAGGGGGCGGCGGGGGCGCGGTGCGAGGGGCTGAAGATCGACAGGTGGATCGGGGCGCCGTCCTCGGCCGGCACGGTGACCTCGCGCCGGTCGACCTGCCGGTGGGCGAGGAGGGGTTCGAGGGGCGTGGAGGGGTACTGGCGCAGTTGCGCCAGGACTTCCGCGTCGAGCCGGGGCACGAGGGGCATCCCGGCCAGCAGTTCGCGCAGCTCGGGGTCCAGGGCGGGGCGGGCGGTCGTCATGTCATCGCCTTTCGTCGGGTGGTGCGGGAGGGTCGGGCGGGAAGCGGGCCGCGTCACCGGGACGGGAAGGCGGCCTTGCCGCGGACCGGGACCTGGTCGCCGTACACGGGCTCCCCGACCAGCAGCTCGCCGATCCGGGCCACGATGGCCCGGGCGGCCTCGCCGGCGAAGGCCCGGTGGTGGTCCTCCTCGCTGGTCCAGCCCTCGATGACGTGCACGACGTCGGGATCGGACGCGGAGCGCGAGACCAGGTAGACGACGCAGTGCTCGCTCGCGCCGGGGCTCCCCTCGTCCAGGCCGGTCAGCAGGAGGTCGACCAGCCGGTCGCCCAGGCCGGGAGCGGCCGTCAGGGTGGCGCTGAAGCCGTAGGTGGCGATCATGTGTTTTCCTCTCAGCGAGGGACTGTGCTGCCGCCATTCAACCCGTCTGAGCAGGGAAAACGTAGAACTATCCTCTCTACGACTTGCACGATCCTCTCAACTTCGAGAGTTTCGGACTCGAAAGGTGCTGCAATGGGCGCATGTGCCTCGAAGAGCTCCGCGCGCTGCTGACCCGACACGCCGGACCCGACTGGACCACCGCCATCGACGGCGTCCTCATCTCGAAGGTCGACCGGCCCGACCCACCCGCGCCCTCCATGTCGGGCACGGTCCTCGCGGTCATCGCCCAAGGCGCGAAACGCCTCGCCCTGGGCGACCGGATCTACGAGTACGGCCCCGGGCAGTACCTGGTGGCCTCCGTCGACCTGCCCGTCACCGGGCAGTTCACCCGCGCGGACCCCGAGCAGCCGGCGCTCGGCTTCGGCCTCGTGCTGGAACCCTCCGCCATCGCCGAACTGCTGCTGCAAGCCGGTCCCGGCGACCTACCGCGGGCCGGTGAGGGCATCCCGTCGGGGATCGCCGTCAGCGACGCCTCCGCCGAGCTGATCGAAGCGGTGGTCCGGTTGCTGCGCCTGCTCGACGAGCCCCGCGACCGGGCCGTGCTGGCGCCGCTGGTCAAACGCGAGATCCTCTGGCGCGTGATCACCGGCGAGCAGGGGGCGACGGTTCGCCAGCTCGGGCTGGCCGACAGCGGCCTCAGCCACGTCTCACGGGCCGTGCGCTGGATCCGCGAGCACTACGCGCAGCCCTTCCGGGTCGACGACGTGGCGCGCATGTCCGGCATGAGCACCTCCGCGTTCTACCGCAACTTCCAGGCGGTGACCGCGATGAGCCCCATCCAGTTCCAGAAGCAGATCCGGTTGCAGGAGGCCCGGCTGCTGCTAGCCACCCACCCGGGCGATGTCACGGCGGTCGGCCGCCGGGTCGGCTACGACAACCCGTCGCAGTTCAGCCGGGAGTACCGCCGCCTGTTCGGCGAGCCCCCGAGCCGGGACGCGGCCCGCCTGCGGGAGGTCCGGCGCGCCCCGGCGGGGGTGCTGACGTGATCGGGGGCGGAAGCGGGAAGAGGATCGTGCCAGACGAAGGCAGGATCGTTCTATCGTTTCAGCAGGTCAGGGCGATTGAATGGGATCACCGCTGCTCCTTCGGCGAAGAAGGAGCCGGACTTGTCGAGTCCCACCAGACTGCGCGGAGCACCCATGAAAACGGTCCTGATCACTGGCACCTCCTCCGGTTACGGACGGGAGACCGCCCTCCACTTCCACTCCCGGGGGTGGAACGTCATCGCGACGATGCGCACCCCGCGTGCGGACGTCCTCCCCCAGTCGGACCGGCTCCGCGTCGTCGGGCTCGACGTGACCGAGCCCCGGAGCATCGCCGCCGCGATCGAGGAGGCGGGTCCCGTCGACGTGCTGGTGAACAACGCGGGCGTCCCGTCGATCAGCGTGTTCGAGGGCACCTCCATGGCCCGCGTGCGGGAGGTGTTCGAGACCAACACGTTCGGCGTGATGGCGATGACCCAGGCGGTGCTGCCCCAGTTCCGCGAGCGCGGCTCCGGTGTGGTGGTCAACGTGACGTCCAGCGTGGTGCTGGGCCACATGCCGCTTTCCGCCGTCTACAAGGCGAGCAAGATGGCCGTCGAGGGGTTCACCGCGTCGCTCGCGCTCGAACTCGCGCCCTTCGGCGTGCGGGCGAAGGCGGTCCAGCCGGGCGCCTGCCTGACGACGAACTTCGCGGCCAGGGCGACGAACGGCACCTCGGTGGACGACCTGGTCCCGGCGCCCTACGCACCGTGGGCGAGGAAGGCCATGGCCGCCTTCACGAGCCAGGACATTTTCACCCAGGAAAGCGACGTCGCCGAGGCGGTGTGGCTGGCTGCTCACGACACGACCGGTCAACTGCGGTTCCCGGCCGGTCCCGACGCCGTCTGGCTCGCCCAGGCGAAGTGATCGTCCAGCGAGCCGGGTGAACCGACCTGGTGACGGCTGGACCGCTGGTCCGGCAATTGGGCGGACGCCGGGTGTGCACCGCGCCGGCCCGCTGAGCGGATGTCGTGCCCGGGCCCTGAGGACAGGACCATGCCCGTAGCCTACGGGCATGGGGAGATCACGGCAGTTGCCGTTGACCAGGGACGAGTTCGACAGCATCTACGCGAAGGTCACCCGGCTCACCGTCGAGGTGGTCATCAGGACCGAGGACGGTGTCCTGCTGACCCGGCGCGGGATCGAGCCGTGCCTGGGGCAGTGGCACCTGCCCGGCGGCACGGTGCTGTTCGGTGAGAGCCTCGTCGACGCGGTGCGACGGGTGGCGCGCGACGAGTTGGACGTCGAAGTCGCGGTCGGAGAGCAACTCGGCGTCATCGAGTACCCGAACCTGCTCGCCTCCGGCTACCGGGGTTGGCCGCTGGGCCTGGCCTTCGACACCCGCATCGTCTCGGGAGTGCCCACGCGCACCGAGCAGAGCGAGCACATCGCCTACTTCCGGACCCTGCCCCACGACGTCATGCACGACCAGGCCGTGTTCATCACCGGCCGCGGGCTGGCCGCCCCCGCCGGGACCTGATCACCGCCCGCTCGGCGTGTTGCCCGTCTTCGTGTTGTCGACGGCGGGCGGCGATGCCGATGGGCGTGTAGGCGCTGCCGGCAACCGGCCGACCTCGGACACGGGGTGGCCCACCGCCCCCGCGATCCGGTCTTCGCCATCGTCAACGGGTCACCGCAGGCGATGGCGGGACGAACTCGCCCGGGCGGTCACGGTCGTGGTGGCGGTGTGCGCGTCGTCCGCCGCGTGATGACCCGGGTGGGGCGTGGGGAGGATCGCGGCCAGGTCCCTTGATCCCCGGCTTGCGGTGACTCGCCGTCGGCGATGTCGTCGTCCTTGGCGGAGGTCGGCAACGACTGTCCAACTCGGACTGTCGGCGCGACCGGGCCGACGTCGCCGGCTCCGTCAACCGGAGTTTCGTGATGGCGTCGCCCCGGTGGGGCTGCGGCCGGGTGGTCCTTGTGCCGAGGCGAGATTTCGCGCCCCGGCACAGAGTCGGACCAAGGCCGGGCGGACAGCTCGTCTCGACCGGGGTCGACGGACTACCCGAAGACCTCGTCGAGCAGGAGAGTGAACTCCCCTGCCGTCGGCACGCGGTCGGCCTCGAGCAAGACGATCACCCGGCCGAGAGCGGCGGGGACGGGCGCACCCGACGGTGTTATGAGCTTGCGGCACGATTGGGCGGCGTGATGGCGGTTGCCGACGGTGAAGTGAGCCCCTGCCGCCTCGCGCAGCAGCAGCGCGGCGCGGTCGACCTCGCCCCGAGGCCAGTGCGAGCTCGGCCCGGCAGTCCGCGACGTGGGCCCGTAGGAGTTGCCGGACCGCACGTACAGCGCGTGCGCCGGCCCGTGGTAGCGGTCGGCCTCTTCAAGGCTGCCCAACGCCAGGCTCGCCCGGCCCAGCAGGTTGTACGTGCTCGCCGTGCCCGCGTCGTCGTCCAGCTCCACGTACAGGCTCAGGGCGTGCAGAGCGGTGCCGAGGGCCTTCTCGAACGCGCCGGACCGCTGTTCCACGCCGCCGAGGCCGTCGACCGCGTTCGCCCGACCCGCCGGGTCGTCGATCCGGTCGAGGATGGCGAGCACGGCTCGGACTGCGTCGTCGACCGTTCGTAGTCGCCGTTCTCGCAGTACGCGCGCGCCAGGGACTGGCGAAGCCGCACCTCGACGTGCCCGTCGCCTCGCGGCTTACCGCGTCGACCGCCTCCACGTGGGTGCTGAGCCAGTCCTGCCGGCGGGCGCCCGGGTAGGCGAAGTCGGACATGGCCCACGCCAGTTGCCACGTGTACGGGCGCAGATCCCGTCGGTCGCCGTCGTGATCGCCGCCGGCACGTTGTCGTACTCCTCCGCGAACCACCACAATGCCGCTGCGCTGTCGCGGACGTTGTCCAGAATGAGCAGCAGGTCCCGCCCGTCCACCACGCTGCGCAGGTAGGCGCCGCGACCGTCCGCGTCGGGTGGGATCGGCCGCGTCGGCACGTGCAGCGCGTCCAGCACCATCCGGACGGCCGCGTCGGGCGCCACGGCGGGTCCGCGCGGGTCGAAACCGTGCAGGTCCACGTAGACCTGCCCGTCGGGCAACAGGTCCCGCGCCGACCCGCCCCACAGGTGGTCGTTTCCGATGTCCACGTCGATCCGGTCGTAGAAGTCCGGGCCGGTCGCGCAGGAAGCGTGAGAACAGCGCTTTCCGTTCCGGATCGAAGTGCGATTCGCACTGGAACGACTTGTCGACGAATCGAACCGAACGACCCGACCGAGGCCGTGACGTCGTCAACTGTTGCGGCACGGCGATGAGGATTCGTTGGATCAGCGTTGCATCGCCTGCTCACGGGAGGGCGACGCGGTGGGGACAGTCGCGTGTCGTGGCGGCGGTATCGGGTGAGGTTGGGGTTCGGCTTGGCGACCGCCTGTTACCGGCAGGGCCTGCCCGGCAGCGGTCGGTGGAGGACCTGGGCACCGATCCCGGCCTTGCCCTGCGAGTCGCACCAGCGCATCCGCACCGCCGACGCTCGTGGCCGAACAGCCGGGCGAGGCTGTTCGCCCTTTCGGGTGCAGAGATTCGAGTGCGGACAACCGCAGGTGCAAGTCCTCGGGGCTGAGGACGGCGCACCGCCTGAGCAGTGCCGGGCCGTGGGTTGGCCCTCGCGGCGCGACGGCGGCGAACACCAGCAGTAACGATACCAGCCAAGTGGCGATAACTGCCGTGTCACCGCAGGTGGCTGTCACGAAGTTGTGTAGTGTACCCTATTCTACGCCTCCAGGCGTAGAATGGATTGGAGGCTTCAGTTGTCGCCAAGCACGCCACTCGCCACAAGGTCAAGTGCCATCGATCTCAGTGTGGTGAATTTGCGCGTCTTGCTCTCCAGCAAGTCGTCGCGCGTGGACGCGGCCGTCGCGTCGATTGTGGCGAGGGTCCACAATACGACCCTGTCCGCAGATACGCAGGGACAACGTGACTAGCGTTCACAACTCTGTCGACCTCGTTCCGCAGGGAGACGGCTGCTTGCTGTCCGAGGCGTTCTTCGCGGAAGTGTGCGAAGGCCCGGTGCGCGGCGAGGTGATGCACGTCCTTCGCCGCATCGAGAACACCCAGCGCAAGCTGCTCATTCTCGGATTCGAACGGGAAACGCGCGAGCGGGCCGACGTCGAAGTGCTCGTCCCGGACCTGGGGGAAGCCTGGGACCTCCTTCTCCTCGCCGAGGACGCGGCACCGGGTGTGGTCGATGAGGTCATCATGTTCCCGACCGTCGGCCTGTGGTTCAGACGGGCCCTTGAGACCGTCGTCGACGGACACGTCGACACACCCGCGAAGCGGGCGGAGATCGGGGTCGTGCACGCGGTCGCAGCCGCTGCCGCCCTGCGAGCCGGGTTGTCGTTCGACATCAGGGTGCCGGTCACCCAGGGCGTCGTCAGCCTGCCCACAGTGGGGCAGTACGAGATCGCCGTCGACCCTTCGGTCGACTTCGTGCCGCTGCACCACTCGGAAGCGGGCACGAAGGTGGAGCACGTCAAGTTCCGACCGGTCCGCAGACACCGTTCGACGGCGTCGGGAGTGGTGCTGGAGGTGGTCTTCGAAGACACCGACCCGCACCGGGCGTTCGCGGACAACCCCGCCGCGCCGGATCCGCTCAGCGACACCGAGTTCGAGCGCTGGTGCGCTCAGCTCGACGCCGCCTGGGAGACCCTGGTCGGATGGGATCGACGTTACGCTGAAGAGTTGTCCGTCGGGCTCCTGAGCCTGGCACCGCTCACCCGCGAGGGCAAGCTGGTCGGCGCCTCCTCGGCGTCGGCGTTCGGCGCGATAGCGCTGTGCGAGAAGCCATCGGCCGACGAACTCGCCGACGCGCTCGTGCACGAACTCCAGCACTCCAAGCTGAACGCGGTCCTGGAGTGCGCGAGTCTGCATCGGACGGACGAAGTGGACTACTTCTACGCGCCCTGGCGTGACGACCCCAGGCCCTTGAACGGTGTCCTGCACGGGATCTACGCGTTCACCAGCGTGGTCGAGTTCTGGCGCGCACGACGCGGCCTGGTCTCGGAGGGCCGGGCCGCGAAAGCCGACTACGCCTTCGTCCTCAGAGCTCTGCAAGTGCGCATGGCCATCGACGACATCGCCTCCACGGCACAGCTCAACCACTGGGGACGGATCTTCCTGGACAAGCTGTCGAGCCGCCTGGCCGTCTGCGAGGACGACCTGACGGAGGCCGATCGCACCGGCCCCGTCGCGAAGCTCGTCGCCGATCACCGCGCCCTGTGGCGCGTCAGGCACGTCGTGCCGGACGGACCGGGCATCGCCCGACTCGCCGACGCCTACCTCGCCGGCGAGGCGAAACTCACGGGGTCCACCCTGGACCACCGGATCGCGGAGGAACCCGTGCCCGGTGCGTCGGATCGCGCGCCGCTGTTCAAAGCCCAAGCCCTCGGTCTGGCGACCACCCACGCGGACCCAGCCGATCTCGCGTGCGCGGCCGGCGACGTCGAGGCGGCCACCGCCGCCTATCGACGACGCCTGGAAGCCGACCCCGATGACGAACAGGCGTGGGCCGGTCTCACGCTCACCCTGAACACCGCTCGGCCAGAGGTCGCCCGCGCGCTGCACCGGGAACTCCGGACGCGTGCCGTCGATCGCCCGGACCCGGTGCGGCTGGCCGGGTGGTCGGCGGGCTGAGCGGCGTCACAGCTGCATCGTGTCGATGTCGCAGTTCGCTCGGATGAGCTTGGTGGCCAGGACGGTCGTGGGGTGCTTCTCGCCCAGCACGAGGCGGAGCTTTTCGACCGTCCTGGCCTGCAGCGCCGCGGACTCCTCGAGCCCTCCCAGGTTCCGCAGGTCGATCGCGAGGTTCAGCGCCGCGGCCAACGTCGACGGGTGGTCGCCGCCCAGCACCGCGGTCGACCGGGCCACGACGTCCTCGTCCATCTCCTTCGCCCGCGTGTGCTCACCGAGCGCCGCCAGGTCGCTGGCCAGGTTGGTGGCGCTGACGAGCGCGAACGGGTGATTGCTGTCGAAGATCCGGTGCAGCGTGCCGGTCACCGACTCGTTGAGGTCACGCGCCCGCTCCAGCCGGCCCGCCAGCCGGTAGTTCACCGCGAGGTTCGTCGCCGCGATGAGCGTGTGCGGGTGCTCCGCGCCCTGGATCTCCACGAAAAGCTGGTGGCTGCGCTCGGCCATCTCCATGGCACCGGTGATGTCGTCGAGGTGCCGCAGGTCGACCGACAGGGTCATCAGCGACGTGATCGAGTCGAGGTGCCGTTCGCCGAACCTCCTCCGGTACCGGTTGTAGCACTCCTGGGCGAGCACCCTCCCGCCCATGTGATCCCCCGTCCGGCACCGGGTGACCGCGAGGTTGCGAGCCGTGCCGATGGTGTGCGGGTGATCCTCACCCAACAGCTCCCGCTGTCGCGCGAGCGTGACTTCCTGCATCGCCCGTGCCGCCTCGTAATTGCCGAGTTCACGCAGATCCGTGGCGAGCGCGCCTTGCGAGCGGTGCGTCCACAAGTGGTCCGAGCCCAAGACCGCCAGACGTCGATCGAGCGTGTCGACATCAAGCCGGTGCGCCCGGTCGAAGGACCCCACGAGCCGGTAGCAGCCCGCGAGGTTGTGGGCGTAGCGCAACGTGTTCGGATCATCGTCACCGAGCACCCGGCACGCCCGCTCGTAGGCGTCCTCCTGCACCGCCAGTTCGTCGTTGAACCGGCCCTGCGAGCGCAGGTCGGCCGCGACGGTGTCCATCATGCTGATCACCTGCTCGTGGTCATCGCCGACCGCCGCGCGCAGCATCTCGTAGGTCCGGTTGTTCATCAGGGTCGCTTCCTGCGCCTTGCCCGCACGCCGCAACCCCGCCGCGTGCAGCCGGCGCATCTCCAGCGTTTCCAGGCTGTTCTCGCCCAGCATTCCCCGCCACACCTCGACGCCGTGCTCGGACAGGTCGATCGCGCCGTCGTAGTCGCCGCTGGCCAGCAGGTACTTGACGAAGTTCGTCATCATCGCGCGCGCCCAGGTGAACTGGCAGTCCATCGCCTCCGACGCCATCACGTGCGGCAGCAGCTCGGCGTACCGCTGCCAGTTCGCCGCGTCCTCCGCCACCTGGGGGTCGCCGCTGACCAGCAGCACGTGCACCGCGTGCCGCATGTTCTCCCGGTCCTGCTCCGGCAGCCGATTCTTGACCGCCGCCTGCACCAGCCGGTGGAGCTGGATGGTGTTGCTGCGGTGGTCGATCTTGGCGAGGCTGTACTTCTTGATCTCCCGGATGGCGCGGTCGAGCTTGATCGGAACGGCCAGCGCTTCCGCCAGCTCCGGCGGCACCGGCACGTCGCGCACGCCGCGGAACAGGGGCAGCGAGATCGGCTCCGCGCCGAAGAACGCGCAGATCTGGAGCAACTGCAGCGCCGCCGGGTGGTCACGGCCCAGCACGCCCAGCGGCACGTTCCACGCCGCCGCGACGGGGAGCTGGTCGTCGTTGGACGAGCCGGCCTCGACCAGCTCCGACCGGTTGAGCCGCAACAGCTCCAGGTACTCCGGCACGGGCATCCCGGTCTGCGCGCGCCACGCCGCGGCCTGCTCGATGGCCAGCGGCAGGTCTCCCAACGCCTCTGCCAGCTCGTTCGCCTCGGCTTCATCCAGCTCGCCGCCACGCCGGTGCAGCAGCTCGATGCTCTCCGCGCGCGTGAACAGGTCAACCTCGACGGAGTGCGCGTAGCCGCTCCAGTCGGAGTTGCGCGAGGTCACCACGATCTGGCCGGAGCCGGTCGGCAGGAAGCGGCGCAGCTCCTCGGGTCGCTCGGCGTTGTCGAAGACGATGATCCACCGCGAGTACGGCCGGCCGCCGGCCAACGCCTCCAGCACCGCGGGCACCGCCGCGTCCGCCGACCCCGCCGGCAGGTCCAGTCGATCCGCCAGCTCCACGAAGCTCGTCTTGATCTGCGCCGGGTGCTCGGCGGGCACCCACCACACGAGGTCGTACTCCGACTCGTGCCGGTGGAGGTACTCCACGACCGTCTGGGACTTCCCGACACCGCCCATGCCGTGCAGCGCCTCCGGCAGGACAGCGGTTGCGCCGCCCTCGGCCAGTCTTCGGCGCAACTGCTCCAACAGCGCTTCCCGGCCGACGAAGTCCTTGTTGCGCAGGGGTACTCTGCCCCACACCTGCGGTCGATGGTCCGGTCCACGCTGTTGCTCACGCCTGCTCATGTCGCCTCCTGCGGTGGACACCCCCGCTGTGCCCCTTTGGCCCCCGTGCCCGGCATCGAGCTCCGAGCGCAGCGCGGCGAGGCGCTTCGCCCTGGGCATGTACGGACCGGACAAAGCGCGGAACACCGCTTCCTGCACGCGAATGTGGCGCAGGTTCTCGGGTGAGATGTCGGGAAGTGCGGTTTCGGGCTGGTCGAGCGCGGTGGCCAGATTGCGCAGCACGGTCGCGCCCGGCACGGCGTGCTCGGCCACCAGCCGCGCGACGCGCACCGTGTCTGCCCGATGGGCGCCCGAGAGCAGTTCCTCGCGCACACCCACGTGGAAGTCGTAGAAGACGTCCGGCGGACCCTCGCCACGGTCGCGCACCAGCAGTCCGCCGAGCAGTACCTCCGCGAGCACGGTCAAGCCCGCCTTCGGCAGCAGCACGCGCTGCACGAGCTTCATCGTCGGCAGGTCCAGTGGCGCGGCGGCGAGCAGGCCCGCCAGTTGGAACGCGGCGGAGGAGGCGACGGTCCGGAACTCCAGGACCCTCTCCCGTGCGCTGAGCGACTTGTCGGGCCCCGAACGCGGGCGGTACGCGGGCGGCGCGCCGTGCAGCGGGTGGACGAGCGCCGCGGTGGTCTCCACCCACTCCGAGCCCGCCGTGCTCAGCAGCCGGGCCCACCCGGTGAACCAGGAACCGGACAGCTCCAGCACGGGGATGGCGGTGGCACCGCGCTCGGCGCTGTCGGGGAACGCGAAGTCCGGCTCCGCCGGCGAGATGCGCAGTTGACCGTTCGGCGCGCCGGAGTAGCGCGCGGACAGCCGGACACGCCTGGCCGCGAGGCCGGTCCAGTGCCACAGGCGCTGTTCGAGCATCTGCACCACGGCCACCGGCATCTTCTGCGACCACTGGTACAGGACGTGCTCGGCGGCGCCGGTGTACCAGGCCGTGCCGACGGCGTCGGTCAGCACGAGGACGAGCCGCCTGCCGGTCGGGTCGGCGAGCCTGAGCCAGCTCATCGGCCTGGCCTCGGCGGTCTCGGCGCGCAGCACCAGGTCCGAGGGTGACCGCACGGAGAAGTCCGAGTGGTAGAGCCGCACGTCGCGGAACGCGCCCTGGTGCATGAGCAGGTCCCGGAACTCCTGCGCGGTTTGCTGCCAGATCGACATGGACGCGGACCGGTCGACGACCAGGGCCACCTCCAGCGGCTGCCACTGCGTCGGACGGGTCTCGGGCATCCACAGCCTGTCCTGCGCCGCGCGGGCGGCGGTGGCCTCCTCGTCCAGTTCCTCGTCGCGCGGAGACCGCGAGCCGCGCATCAGGGGTCGCAGCGCGCGTGCGATGCGCCTGCGGTCGGGCAGGGCGGGAATCGTCGGCCACGCCGAGGACGCCGCCAGGGTCGGGCCGGCGGCGTCGGACGCCCGGCCGTTGATCGCGCCGGTCGAGTTGATCGTCCACTCCTGGAACCCGTCGGCTGCGGGCCCGCCGTTGCCTTCCCCGGACTCGTCGTCGGTCGTCGTGCCCTCAGGTGCGCCGCCGCCGCGTCCTGAGGACGTGTCCGGTCCGCCTTCGGCGGTTGTCGGCGGCGGCGGGCGACCCAGCGCGTGGTCCGGCGGGGGCAGCGACTCCTCACCCCTGAGCACCAGCGCGAGCCACAGGGCGTCGCGCAGCTCGCGCAGCAGCAGGCCGCTCGTCGGAAGGTGGCGGGTCGAGTCCGTTCGCGCGTGCGGCGACTGGGCGACCGCGGCGCGGACCCCCGCCCAGCCCTCCACGTCGTGCTGCGGCCCGACCATCACGACTCGGTGGACAGCGGGTGCCAGATCGACTTCAGCAACTCGTCCCACTCCTGGTCCTGTCGGTACTCCCCGGAGGTGGCGAGCTGCACGGCGAGGTGCACGGCGTTGAGCAGCTGGTCGGACGCCAAGCCGCCCACCTGCCTGCTGTGCTCCAAGAAGTGGTCGATGAGCCCTTTGAGCTCGACGCCCTCGGGTGACCCGAAGTGGGCGGCCACCATCTGCCCGAGCTGGTCGTAGTTGGGCGGGTCGACGTGGAGCTTCAGGCAGCGGCGCATGAACGCGGGCGGGAACTCGCGCTCGCCGTTGCTCGTGATGATCACGACGGGGAACTCGCGGCACCTCACGATGCCGCCGACGACGTTCGCCGTGCCGCCGTGGTCGTTGGTCCGCACCTGCACCTCGGGCCGCCCGCCACTGATCCGCACCAGCTCCGGGATCTCGTACTCGCCCTCCTCGAAGACGTTGAGCAGGTCGTTGGGCAGGTCGATGTCGCCCTTGTCCAGCTCGTCGATGAGCAGCACGCGAGGCAGGTCGTAGGGCAGCAGGGCGGTGCCCAAGGCACCGAGGTGGATGTAGTCGCCGATGTCAGCGTCGCCCGCCCGGTCCCGGTCGCCCGCCCCCGTGGCCTGGACGCGGCCGATGGCGTCGTAGGTGTAAAGACCGTCGCCCAGACGGGTGCGGCTGGTGACCGGCCACCGCAGCACCGGACCGAGTCCGAGTTCCCTGGCCACCAGGTACGACAGGGTCGACTTGCCGGTGCCTGGGTTGCCGGTGACCAGCAGCGGACGCCGCAGGCTGATCGCGGCGTTGACCATGTCAACCTCGCGCGGGTACGGGATGCGGCGCACGGTGCGCGCGTTGCCGACGTGGCGGTCGGCCTCGCCGCCGTCGTCTTCCGGGCGGAAGGTCGTGCCCTGCCCGGAGAACCGCCGCCACGGCGGGGCCGGCGGCCAGTCCCGCACGGGTCGCGACGCTTTCTCGGCCGTGCCGTGGTAGACGTGCCAGCGTGGTGTCGTCGGCTGGAGGGTGGCCGTGTCCGCATTCATGCAGCCGAGACTCCTTCCGGTGCCGTCGGGTCGATCGGCACCACGATCCGGTCCGGGTCGTCGTAGAGCACGGTCAGGGCATGGCCGCAGTGCGTGCCGCCCGGTCCTTCCGCGAAGGCCTCGGTGCGCGCCACGCGGATGCGTTCGAGCAGGCCGAGGTGGTCGCCGTCGTGGAGCAGCCTGCGCGCGGTGTCCATGAACACCGAGTCGCAACTCTCACGGTGCCACAGGATGACCGGCACCCCGGCGCGCAGCCCGACCGCGACCTCGTCGCGGCCGGAGAACTCGGCCCGCGGGGGTGAGCTGAGCACGAGCGACACCGCCGACGGCTTCCGGGAGAACGCGGCGATCAGCTCGCGCAGCGCCTCGGGGCTGTCGTCCCGACCCCAGCAGCCGGATTCCTCGGCGATCACACCCGCCTGGTCGAGCTGCGCAGCCAACTCGGCCCAGCGCGTCTTCCACTCGCGGTGCCACTGGCGCTTGCCCATCCGCTCCAGGCTGCGCACCACCACGGGGTAGCGACAGCCGAGCAACTGCGGGATCTTCGTGTCGGTCTCCCACTTCCACTGGTCCACGTCGAGGTTGAGCATCTCCGCCGACAGCACGAACTCGACGTGGTAGACCGGGTCGAAGTCGACCCAGTGGCCCTCGATGTACTCGACGAGCATCGCGACCGTGTGCTTGATCGACTCCAGGTCGCCGACGTGCTCGAACGCGCGCATCGGGTACCAGCCGTCCTGCATGCCGAGCTGCCGCCAGTGGACCAGCTCGAAACGGTCACCGGAAGCACCGACCCGTTGCAGCGAGAACACCAGGAAGCCGTAGTCCTTGAGCGGTTTCGTGAGCGGCGCGCGGGCGTTGCGGATGTCGCGCCGGACGGCGGCCAGTTCGTCGGCCAACCCCATCAGCTCGGCTTGCAGGCCCGCCCAGCGGTGCAGTTCCAGGGCGATCTCGGGGCGTGCCTTCGCGGCCAGGTGCTCGATGAACACCAGTGCCTTGGGCAGGCCGTCCGGGCGCGCGTTGAGGGTTTCCAGCAGGCTGAACGCGTCGAGGTAGCTCGAGTTCTTGGGCAGGTGCGGCGCGGTCGGACCCGCGACCGCGCGGTACGCCTCGTCGACGTCCTCGACGTTCACCTCGCGCAGCAGCGTCAGCGCGGTGTGGCGGACGTCGGAGGACCACAGCGGCAGAACGGTCATGTCGAAGACCGCGTCGCGCACCTTGGCCATGTGCAGCGAACCCTTGTCGAGCCTGCCGACCACCCGGACGAGCGCGGACAGCCCCAGCGGGCGCTGGTAGCAGGCGGCGACGATGTCGTAGAGGTGGATGAGCGTGTAGCCGTGCTCCTCCACCGGGAGGACTTCCCCGAGTTCCTCGCAGAGCATTCTGACGACCAGGTTGCGTCCGTGCAGGTCGCCGAGCACCTGGATGAGGCTGAGGGATTCAACCAACTGCCATAAGACTCCCCGTTCGGGCTCCCTCGGTGTCCGCACGTCCGCGCCCCCTTGTGGTCGACCGCTATGCCGCCACACGTATCGTAAGGCCCGATCCCGTTATCCTCCCACTCCTTCGGACGTCATCCATTCGCGTGCCGCCCCTTCGGCCCGGCGAAGCGGAACCGAGTCGCCCTCCAGTTTGCGGAGCGCGGCGAAAAGGTCCCGGATGCCGTGCTCGTAGTCGCGGCAAGTCCGCACCAGTTCGAATACGTGCAGCCGGGCCCGCGGGTGGTAGCGGACGGCGCCTTTCACCGGGGCGGGCAGGAGTTCGAGGACCTTCCGCCTGCTCACCTCATCCTCGACGCTTGGCACCTCGAGCAGGGCCTCCACCAGCGCGGTCAGGTGGTCGACAGGCCACGCGACCGGCTCCGGGACCGGCTCCGAGGCCGACGGGGCGAATCGGTGGGCGGCCTTCAGCCACGCGGTCGCGTCCGCCTCCTTCACCGTGAAAGGGAACTTCCGGAACCGCCCCGGTTCAGCCGGCGGGTAGTGGCGGACCACGTCGTTGTAGAACGCGTCGGTCACGGCCAGTGTGACCGGTTCCGGAGAATTTCTGCATTCTTCCCGCAATACTGCGGAGTCCAACAGGCGACTCACGAGGATGATGGCGCTGCTCACCACCCCGTACTCCGTACGGCGCACATCGCCAGCGTGCAGACACAATCGGAGCCGAATGCGCGCGGCCGCCGCGGAAACCTCGTTGTGCTCACGCAGGCGGTCGGCCAAATGGCGCACCACCCGGTCGAGCACCACGACTTTCGACGTGGCTGCGGGTATCAGGATCAACGCGCCGTCGCCACCGTCCTGCCATTCGCAGGAATCCCACCGGACCGACGCCTCCGCGAAAGCGCCGCGCACTGCCCTGTTGAGCCCATCGTGCACCGCCGCCCGGTGGGCGTCCGTCCGCGACGGGTCGCCGTAGCGGTCCACGTCCAGCACCATGATCGTGTAGTGCAGCGGCAAGCGGGAATCATGCGACGACACGGACGACCACCTCGCCGGGAGGGTTGCGGAAGCGCGGGACCTCACACGGTAACGGCGTCACCGACGCGCACGTTAGCGTCGCCACCCGGCAGGAGCAGCCCGCCCGCCAGGCGCACGGCAGGCCGGGTGCGACCGGAAGCTGTGGAGGCCTCGCTCGTGGCGCGGCCCACGACGTCATGGTGGCGCTGGTCGAGCGGACGGCTCGGGGAAACGGCGCTGAGCGTCACCGCCGGCAACGGAGGTCGGCGGGCAGGTCGTAGTCGGTCACCTGGCGCCACTCCTCCGCGGCCAGGTCGCGGGCAGCGGATCGGCAGGCCAGGTCGAGCCACGACGCCTCGTTGACCGCCCACCGCGACACGGTGTTGTGCGGCGTCGCGGTCAGCAGCTCGCCCGTGGCGCCGACGCCCACGATCCCGGTGGCCTCCCAGGGTGCGACGGCGGATGAGGCACGGCTGGTCGGCAGCCGCAGCTCACCGAGCGTCGTGCCCGCGTCGAGGTCGATCAGGACCAGGGCACCGTCGTTGCGGATGCGGCCGACGAACGGCGTGCCCGGCACCCAGCTCAACGGGCGCGCGTACGGGGTGCCGCCGGGAACCGTTCGCAGCAGACGTGCCCCGGTCCCGTCTCGGATGTCCAGCGAACCGTCCTCGTGCGACACGAGCAGCCGGTCGCCCGCGTAGTCGACGGCTTGCGCGTCGGTCTGCAGCACGGACACGATCTCCTCCTCCTGCGTGTCCGCCACGGTCACCCGCACGACGCCGTCTTCGTGCCGGCCGGCCCAGGCCGCGTACCGCCCGCCCTCGCTGATGGCGGCCGGGCCGTCGACGGACGCCGTCGCGTCGAGATCGGTTTCCACGTTCCGGACGTACATCGCGTCGCTGAGGCGGCGCACCGACACGCCGCCGTACTGGCTGACGCAGACCAGGTGCCCGTCGGGGGTCAGCCGCGCGGCCCGCTCCCGGTTGCCCTGGCCTTCCAGCAGCCTCTCGGTGCGGTTGCCGCGGATCGCGTGCAGGCCGCAGCCGACCTGTTCGATCAACGCGGGCGTGCCGTCGGGCAACCAGGCGGGGAAGACGTCGGGCTTGCTCCCCTCGTGCGTCGCCGGACCGGGTGCGGGACCGGCGACGGACGTTCCCGAAGCCGAGCTGCCGTCGAGGTCGTGCAGCAGCACGTCGCCGTACCCGCCGACCAGCAGCGCACGTCGGCCGTCCGGTGACACGGCGAGCTGGGCGGCGGTGCCGGACCGCGGGCTCTCCGGCACCTCCAGGGTGCCGTGGTCCAAGCGCAGCCTGGACTGCTGGTCGGGGTCCCAGAACGACAGCGTGCCGCCCTTGGCCGTGACGAGCCGGTCGGAGGCGCCGACGAACGCCACGTGGTCGGCACCGCCGGCGCCGCGCAGCTGCCGCTGGGCCCGATCGTCGTCGCGCGTGGCTACCTCGGACACCCACAACTGCCCACCGCCGGCGGAGGCGATCCGCTCGCCGTCCCGTCGGATGGCCAGCACGTCCGGGGTGTACGAGCCCCCCGCGCTGGAGACGTGCTCCGCGATCTGCGCGGTGGA
Source organism: Actinosynnema sp. NPDC002837 (assembly GCF_040295345.1). Lineage (NCBI taxonomy): Bacteria > Bacillati > Actinomycetota > Actinomycetes > Pseudonocardiales > Pseudonocardiaceae > Actinosynnema > Actinosynnema sp. NPDC002837. The sequence continues at coordinate 95,479 of NZ_JBEOVG010000007.1, read as the reverse complement.
GGTGTCGTAGACCAGTGCCCACCCCGCCAGGAAGCCCGTGAACGCGCCGTCGTCCGATGTGGCGGAGAGGCCCCAGCTGGGAGGCGCCAGGTACTCCTCCTGGCTGATGGTGACGGCCAGGTCGGCGAGTCGGAGGCGCTGCCAGATGCCCGCACCACCGGTCACCGCGATGGTGTCCTCGGTGGGAAAGCCGAGACCGTTCCAGTGGTGCGCCGACAGCGCGACGTCACCGTGCCTGGCTGTGGTCGCCGTGTCGAAGGTGGCAAGCCGCTGGGCCTCGGCCGTCGGCGAGGTGAGCACGGCGGCCGTCGTCCCCTTCGGCGACACCGCCACCTGTCCGGGTTGCTCCTGGTGCAGCGCGACGGGCTGCGTGCCCACCCGCCAGAGGACCGTGCGCTGGTCGTCCGTGGCCACGGCCACCTCGCCGTCCTCGCTCACCGCGACGTCCGTGACCGGCCGGTCGCCCAGGTCCGTCTCGGCGCTGTCGCCCGTGGCGGGGTCCCAGCGCACCAACCGGCCGTCCGCGGTGCCGGCGAGCGCGGCGCCGCTCGGCGAGGCGACGAGCGCTGTGACGGGCGAGGTCAGTTCGTGCTGGCCGACGAGCTCCGGGTGGTCGTTCACGGTCTGGAACAAGGCCGCGACGGTCTGCTGGTCGCGGTGGAGGCGATAGCCCTCGACGGCCAGCAACCGGGCGCGTGACGCGCTCGTGGACGAGGCCGCCACCGCCGCGGCGGCGAGCAGCCGCGCGGTCGACACCCGTGCCTGCTCGTTCGCGCGCTGCCCTTGCACGTAGGCGACCACACTGGTCGCGGAGGCGAGCACGAGCAGCACGACCAGCACGGTGATGATGACGCGGGTCCGCCGCCGGTCGCGCCGCAACCACCGCACGTGCGTCCCGACCAGCTCGTCCTTCTCCACGCCGCGCAGCGGGGCCGAGAACTCCGCGATGACGTCCTGCACCTGCGGGTCACCGCGGTCGAGCTCGGGCAGCGCTCGCAGGCCACGCAGGTCGATCCACCGCGGTTCGGCGGGCAGCACGCCGCGCAGGGCCGGGTGGGCCGCGTCGCTCGCCGAGTGGAAGTCGCCGGTCTCAGCGTCCCAGCCGAGGTTCCCGGCGGTGAGGCCGATGAGGATGCGCGCGGGCGAGCGGTGCGCCAACCACCATTCGATCTCCTTGCCCACCCACACCGACTCCGCCGCGTCCGGTGAGGCCAGCAGCAACAACCACTCCGACGAGGACAGCGCGCGTTCGATGCCCTGCCACAGGTCCGGGTCGGCGGCGAGGTTCGCGTCGTCGCGGAACACGCGCAGCGGCCGGTCCCGCCGACTGCGCCGCGCGAACACCTCGAGCTGCTCCTGGAACTCCGGGGCGAAGGCGCCGTCGCTGCGGTGGCTGTAGGAGATGAACGCGTCGAAGCGCGCCGGCTGGAGCTCGTCCACGTCTCGTTGTTACCGGACCGCCTCGTGCCAGGTGGTTGTTATCGTCCGCTGATCAACCTGATGGAGGAACGAGCGGCCCAACGGTGTGGTCGGCCGTCGACCCGCCAGACCGCGCTGAGCTGACCCGACCGATCGGCGAGTTCCTTCCCTCACGGCGCTGCCCGCAGGTGTCGCCATGAGGCCGTGGTGCCGATCGCGGTCGCGATCCGTGCGCCAGGAGCCGCTCACCCCCGTCGAAGGGCTGACCGGGGCACTTCGACTACCCGAACTGCGGAGAGGACGCGCGATCGCGGGCGTCCACTCCCGCCCTATCGTCACCAGGACGAAAGAAGCGGGTCAAGCGCCCTTCACGCACTCGGCAGAACGGGCGGGTCGGCCGCGTGCGGCATTCGGCTCCACCGGTGGAGCCAACCGATCCCTTGACGGACGGAAAATTTCAACCAGGGTCATAGGGGCAAAAACATCTTACCAAGGAGACGCCGGATGCCCCACTCGCCCCTGCCGAAGCTCAGACGTTCCGCGAGACCCTGGCTGGCCATCGTGACCGCCCTCGGTCTGTTCGCCGCCCTGTCCCCGACCTCCCCACCGCCGGACGCCACCCCCGCGACCGTCGCACCCGAACTCGTCGCGGAGGTCCGGGCGGCCACCCCTGGCGAGCCCGTGCAGGCGTTGCTGATGCTCCCGAACGCCGACCTGTCCGGCGACCGCGACGAGCTCCTCGCCACCCTCCGCGACCACGCGGCCGACACCCAGGCGGAGGTCGTCGCCGCCATCGGCGAGACCGCGACCGTGGTGAACCGGTTCTGGCTCACGAACATGATGCTGGTCGAGTTCCCCGCGGACACCGGCACCCTCGACTCGCTCGCCGCCGTGCCCGGCGTGACGCAGCTCGTCCCGAACTTCGAGGTGCTCGCGCCCGAACCCGTCACGAGCAGCGCGGACGTCACCCCGGCCGCCGAGCTCACCTGGGGCCTGCAGAAGATCGGCGCGGCGCGGGTGTGGGACGAGCTCGGCGTCAAGGGCAGTGGCGTGCGCATCGCCACGCTGGACACCGGTGTGGACATCACCCACCCGGACCTCGCCGGGAAGATGGTGACCGACAACCCCTCCGACGCCAAGCACCCCGGCGGCTGGATGGAGTTCGACGCGTCGGGCAACCGGGTCGCCTCGGCGCCGCGCGACTCCGCCTACCACGGCACCCACGTGGCGGGCACCATCCACGGCGGCGCCACCTCCGGCACCGCGATCGGCGTCGCACCCGCCGCCGAGATGATGCACGGCTTGGTGATCCCCGGCGGCAGCGGTTCGTTCGCGCAGGTCGCCGCCGGCATGCAGTGGGCCATCGCGCCGGTCGACTCCGCGGGCAACCCCGCCGGGCGACCCGCGGACATCGTCAGCATGTCGTTGGGCGGCAACGGCTTCCAGGCCGCGATGGTCCAGCCGACGCGCGCCATCCGCGCGCTCGGCTCGTTCCCGGCCTTCGCCATCGGCAACAACTGCGGCACGATCGGCACGGCCAGCCCCGGCAACGTGTTCGAAGCCGTGGGCGTCGGCGCCACCGACAGCTCCGACAGCGTCGCGTCGTTCTCCTGCGGCGCCGTGGTGCGCAAGGACCAGTGGACCAACCCGCCCGCCGAGTGGCCGGGCAGCTGGGTCAAGCCGGACATCTCCGCGCCGGGCGTCGACGTGTACTCGGCCTCGCCGGGCGGCGGCTACCGGACCCTGTCCGGCACCTCGATGGCCACCCCGCACACCGCGGGCACCGTCGCGCTGATGCTGTCGGCCGCCGGCGACCTACCCGTGTCCGAAGTGGTGGACGTGTTGGCCGACACCGGGTTCTGGGACGACCGGTACGCCGGCGCGCCACCCGACACCCGGTTCGGCAGGGGCCGCATCGACGCCTACGAGGCAACGCGGTTCGTCGCGCTGGACTCGGGCCTGCGGGGCACGGTCACCAACGCCGCCTCCGGCTCGCCGGTCGCCGGCGCCACGGTCAGGATCGAGCCGGGCGGCCGCACCCTCGCCACCCTCGCGAACGGCACCTTCACCAGCAGGCTCGAACCGGGTGACTACACCGTCACCGTCGAGGCGTTCGGGTTCGGCAAGACCACGGTCCGGGCGACGGTCGCCCCGGACTCCTTCGCCGCGGTCGACGTCGTGCTCACCCCGGCGCCCTTCGGCCGGGTGACCGGTGTCGCCAAGCTCGAGGCCTCCGGGGCCGGGATACCCGGCGTCACGGTCGAGGTGACCGGCGTGCCCGCCGACCTGTCCGCGGTGACCGGCGCCGACGGCCGGTACACGATCGACGGGGTGCCCGCGGGCACCTACCGGGTCGCGGCCTCGTACCCGGCGTTCCGGGCGCCGGGCGAGGTCGAGGTGACCGTCGTCGCCGGCGAGGCGAGCACCGCCGACTTCGCCTTCGGCGTGCCGCCGCGCACGGTGGCGATCGTGGACAGCTCGCAGACGCGGGCGAACCAGTACCGCGACGTCGTGTTCGCGCCACGCGGGGTGGAGACCGCCTACTACAACTGGGACCAGCTGGACAAGGCGGCGCAGCACGCGACCGTCGTGCTCGGCTACGGGACCCTGACGGCGGACTACGACGCGGCGGCCTTCCAGGCGTTCCTGGACGCGACGGACGCCAACGGCACCGGCGTGATCTTCACCGACCACGCCTACACCACGGGCAACGGCATCCGCCAGCTGTCGAAGCACACCGGGCAGCCGGTGTCCACCGGCTCCGACACGGGTGGCGGCACGTCCGCCGAGTCGTACTACGAGGTGACCGCAGCGCACCCGATCTTCGACGGGTTCGCCGTGGGCGACCGCATCCCGCTCGACGACAGCACCCAGGCCAAGTGGGTGGCGTGGTTCGACGGGTACTCCGGCGGGGGCAGGCAGACCATCGCGAACCTCGGCCGGACGGTGGAGGGCGTGATGGGCGGCGGCATCGGCGTCGACCAGCGGGCCACCAACCGGCACGTGCTGCTGTCGCTGCACGGCGTGTCGGCGACCCGCGGACCCGTCGACTGGTCGCCCGAGGCGACCGACGTGTTCCTCAACGCGATCGACTGGGCCTCGCCCGCACCGGACCCGAAGCAGCCCTACTACGCCCTGCACGACCTGAAGGTGTCGCCGGGCCTGGTGAAGGCCAGTGAGAACGTCACGGTGACGGTCCAGGTCAAGAACGTCGGTTCGGCGGCGGGCACCTACAGCGCGGCGCTCAAGGTCGGCGGCGTGGTCGAGGCGACCACACCGGTGCAGCTGGCGGCCGGCCAGTCCAAGACCGTCACGTGGACGGTCGACCCCGACCGGCTGGGCACGTTCACGGTGCAGGTCGGTCACCTGACCGGCTCGTTCCGGGTGCGCGCGCCGCGCGTCGACCTCGCGGTGTCCACTGTGGACGCGCCCGGCGCGGCCGCGGTCGGCCCCCTGGCCGGCGCGGTCGTCGAGCTGATCGCCGGCGGCCAGGTCCGCGGGCTCGGCAAGACCGACGGCGCGGGCAAGCTGTCGTTCGAGATCCCGGACCCGGTGGGCCGGTACACGCTCGTCGTGCGCAAGCCGACGCCCGAGGGCGGCGGCGACGCCTACCTGCTGCACCGCGAGATCACCGTGATCGACGACGACGTGATCTCGTTCGCGCCGCGGGTGCTCGCGGGTGGCACGCGGACGTCCGCCATAGGTGAGAACTTCGCCGTGCGGACGGACATCGCGCTCGACGCCCCCGACGCGCGGCACACCGGTTCGGTGTTCCTGCGCCCGTCGGGCACCGCGCCTCACGGGTACCGCTACGAACCGGGCACCCTGGTGGCGACGCTGGACCGGTACGAGGCCGTCACCGTGCACTCGGTGCGGCACCTCGAGCAGGACTGGTTCCTGCCGAGCACGAAGGTCACCGGGCTCGACTGGACCACCCCGTACGACGTCACGTTCGCCTTCGGCGGCGCGGCGAAGGTCTCGCTCGGCGACGTCGTGGTCGGCGCCGACGGCAAGGCCACCGCGGACTGGTCGGTGACCGACGCGCACGGTGTGCCGTTCGCGACGGTGATGGCCTCCGCCGTGCGGCCGTTCCTGAGCCTGCCGGAGCGCGCGGCGCTCGAAGACGTCGAGGGCCTGGTCCGGGCGGCGGCGCCGAACGAGCTGAAGCCGGTGCTGCGCCTGTTCGCCCCGGACGGCACGCCCCTGCGGGCCGGTTCGATCAACTGGAACGCGCGGCCCTACGCGTTCACGCTCGAACCGGGCACCCCTGACGGGGCGTACCGGTTGGCGCTGGACGTGGACACCGGCGGCTACTCCGGTGACCTCACCGCCGAGTCGCGGCTGCGCGTCGGGCCGGAACCGGTGGCCGTGGTGTCGGTGACGGACACGCGTGGGACGTTCGTGCCGGGTGCGCACACGCAGTACGACGTGCGCGCGGTCAACAGCGGCACCGCCGGCTCCGGGCCCATGTCCTGGACGGTGCGCGTCGCGGCTGACCGGAGCCTGGCGCCGAGCGACGTCGTGCTGCGGCTCAAGGTCGGGACGACGTGGCAACGCGTGGCGCTGGCCCGTGACGGCGGCGCCCTGACCGGTGTCGTCACGTCCGACGCGGCGGTGGACGCCGGCTCGGAGCGCACGTGGCGGATGTCGTTGTTGGTGCGCGCGCCCGGCACGTACCACGTGGCCGACACGTTCACCGGCGCCGGCATCTCCGTCACCAACGCCGACGACCTGGTCGTGGCCGAACCGGCGGGCGTCAGGTAAGGAGACCGTCCGGTCCCGCGGCGTTGCGGCCGCGGGACCGGACGTCACGCCCGGCTCGTCGAACAGCGTCCGAAGCGACGTGCGGTGACCGGAATCCGCGACCCTGCTCGTGCCCGGTACCACGGCATGCCAGGGCCGTGGGCCGCCGAGACCGGCCCTGGCGGACCTCGCCGCGTTCGCGGCCGGTCGACCCTGGCCAAGCTGGACCGGGTTACTGCGGAGACCTTCGAGCACTTCGGCGACCTGCTGTCGACTGCGGGAGGAACGCGGGAGGCGAGGGCTGTGACGCTCGACGCCTCCCGCCGGTCACGGCCGGCTTCGCGCTGATCCCCGAAGGCAGTGGCACGCCGTCCCCGACGCCGCGCCGGTCCTGGTGGTGCGCCCACCCACCGGCTCCATGACCGAGGACCGCGCCGTCCCGGATGATCGGCGATGCCGGTCGTTCACGGCGATGTGATCATCGCGTTCCCGCGAAGGTGGTGGTCACCGGGTACGGTCGGGTTGTTGTCCGTTCGCGGGCATGGTGTGCCGGGAAGTCTGGTCGGCGACGTGTTCCACCGACCTCTCAGGAGCCGCCCGTGCCGCGCGCCACGACCAAGCTGTTCGACCGGGGCACCTGGCCCGAGGCCAAGCGGATCGCCGACATCCTCCGACTCGAGACCGTCGGCGGGGTGATCATGCTGGTCGCCGCGCTCCTGGGGCTGGTGTGGGCGAACTCGCCCTGGGCTCCCGCGTACGAGGCGTTGCGCGGCTTCGAGTTCGGCATCGCCTCGCTGCACCTCGAGCTGAGCGTCGGGCACTGGGCGTCGGACGGCCTGCTGGCGATCTTCTTCTTCGTCGCGGGCCTGGAGCTCAAGCGCGAGTTCGTGGCCGGTGACCTGCGCGATCCGCGCCGGGCGGCGGTGCCGGTGGCCGCCGCGTTCGGCGGTGTGGCGGTGCCGGCCGTGTTCTACACGCTGGTGAACCTGGGCAACCCGGACGCCGCGTCCGGCTGGGCGATCCCGACGGCCACCGACATCGCCTTCGCGCTGGCCGTGCTCGCCGTGATCGGCCGGAGCCTGCCGGCGGCGCTGCGGACGTTCCTGCTCACCCTCGCCGTGGTGGACGACCTGATCGCGATCGTGATCATCGCCGTGTTCTACACCGACGACCTGGCCGTGGCGCCGCTGCTGGCGACCGCCGCGCCGCTGGCGCTGTTCACCGTGCTGGTGCAACGGCGGGTGCGCTCGTGGTGGGTGCTGATCCCGCTCGCGGCGCTGACCTGGGGTTTCATGCACGCCTCCGGTGTGCACGCGACCGTGGCGGGCGTGCTGCTGGGCTTCGCCGTCCCGGTGATCCGCCGCAGCGCGGGCGAGGGCCCCGGCCTGGCCGAGCACTTCGAGCACCGCTGGCGACCCCTCTCGACGGGGTTCGCGGTGCCGGTGTTCGCCTTCTTCGCCTCCGGGGTGTCCCTGGGCGGGCTCGACGGCCTGGTGTCGTCGCTGTCGGACACGGTCACCATCGGCGTGGTGGTCGGTCTGCTTCTGGGCAAGCTGGTGGGCATCACGGCCGCCACGTGGTTGGTCTCCCGGTTCACCAGGGCCGAGCTGGACGGCGACCTGGCGTGGGTGGACGTGGTGGGCCTGGCGGTGCTGGGCGGTATCGGGTTCACCGTGTCGCTGCTGGTGGGCGAGCTGGCGTTCGGCGAGGGCAGCAGGCCCTACGACGACGCCAAGATCGGCATCCTGCTCGGGTCCCTGCTCTCCGCGCTGGTCGCCACGGTGATCCTGCGGGTGCGCAACCGCGTCTACCGGCGCATCCACGAGGAGGAGACCCGGGACGAGGACCGCGACGGCATCCCGGACGTCCACCAACGAAATGTTATTGACTAACTCTTGTTAGTGGCTAACAGTATGACGCGTGGTCATAGTGGTCGGCGCGGGTCCCACCGGTCTGGCAGCGGCGTGCGCGCTGCGCCTGCGAGGCGTGCGGGTGCGGGTGGTGGACGCGGCGCCAGGGCCGGCGACCACCTCCCGCGCACTGGGGTTGCAACCGCGCGGCAGCGAGGTGCTGGAGCGGATCGGCGCGTTGGGCGACCTGCCGGCACGGTCGGTCGGCATCCGCCGGGTGGTGGTACACGTCGGGGGTCGGCGGTCGGGCGAGCTGCGGGTCGGCCGGCCCACGGCGCTGGTCCGGCGCCCCGGCCTGCTCGTGTCCCAGGCGGAGGTGGAGGCCGGGTTGCGGGCGCGGCTGGCGGACCTGGGCGTCGACGTGGAGTGGGGCGCCGCGGTCACGGGCCTCGCCCAGGACGAGCGCGGAGCGGTGCTGTCCACGGCGCGGGGCCCGGCGTCGGCGGACTGGGTGGTCGGTTGCGACGGCGCGCACAGCGCGGTCCGCAAGGCGGCCGGCATCGGCTTCCCCGGTGTCCCGCTCGTCGAGGGCTTCGTGCTGGGCGACGTGCGGGCGGAGTTGCCGCTGCCCCGGGACGCGGTGGGGGTGTGGGTGCGTGGTGGCGAGATGTTCTCCGCGTTCCCCCTGCCCGGCGGCGTGTGGCGGTTCATGGCGCCGGCACCGGGCACGTCGGTCGAGGACGTCCCGGAGTTCCTGACCCGTGCCGCGCTGCGGCACGCCGGGGTGCGCGTCGAGGCCGGGAGCGGGTGGGTGTGGGCGTCGGTGTTCCGCATCCACCGGCGCCTGGCCGAGACCTACCGGCGCGGTCGGGTGCTGCTGGCCGGCGACGCCGCGCACATCCACAGCCCGTTCGGCGGTCAGGGCATGAACACGGGCCTGGGTGACGCCGAGAACCTGGCGTGGCGGCTGGCGCTGGTGGTCGCGGGCCGCGCGGGCGACCGGCTGCTGGACGGCTACCAGACCGAGCGCCGCCCCGTGGCAGAGGAGGTGCTCGGCGCCACCAGCGGCCTCACCGGGCTCGTGCTGGGCGAGTCCCCGGTGGCCCGGCTGGTGCGCGACCGCGTGCTGTTCCCCCTGATGTCCCTCCCGCCGGTGGAGAAGGCGATCTGGGAACGGGCGTCGCAGCTGAGGACGAGCTACGCCCGGTCGCCGTTCGGCCGGCGCCCCCGGGTCGGTGACCGGGTGCCGGAGTTCGCGGTGGGCAGCGGGTTCGGCTGGACCCTCGCCTCCCCGGGGGACGACGGCTTCGCCGCGGTCGCCCGCGACGCGCTCGGCGAAGTCCGGCACGTGCGCCGCGACGGCGAGGCGCTCCTGGTGCGACCGGACGGCCACCTGGCTTGGCGCGGCGAGTCGGAGCCCGACGCGTTGCGCCGGGCCTTGGCGGTCATGCTTGACCGGTGACCACAGGAGAGGGCGGGCCCGCGGGCGGGCTGCGCGCGCAACGCAAGGCACGCACCCGTCGCGCGATCCAGGAGCACGCGCTGCGGCTGTTCCTGGCCCAGGGCTACGAGCAGACCACGGTCGAGGAGATCGCCGCTGCCGCGGGCGTGTCGCACATGACGTTCTTCCGCTACTTCCCCACCAAGGAAGCCGTGGTCGAGGACGACGACTACGACCCGTTCATCGCCGAACTGGTCCGCGGCCGGCCCGCCGGAGAGGGTCCTCTGGAAGCGCTGCGCGCGGCCCTGCGCGCCGGGCTGGACGCGGTGCTCGACACCGACCGGGACGCCGTCTACGCCCGGACCAGGCTGATCGTCACCACCCCCGCCCTGCGCGCCGGGCAGTGGCGCAACACCGCCGCCACCGCCGACCTGCTCGCCGGAGCGCTCGCCGACCGCGAGGGGCAGGTGGTCGACCTGCGGCTGCGCGTGATCGCGGCGGCGGCCACGGCGGCCCTGACGACCGCCCTGACCGCGTGGGTGGAGGGCGAGGGCACCGACGACCTCCGCTCACTGGTCGACGAGGCGTTCGCCGCCTTGGCCACAGGACGTTAGGCGAGCGTCTCCCCCGGAGAAGTGTGGTCGACTCGCGGCGGTTACCGCCCTCCGCGAGTCGCCACACCATGATGCCCCAGAGCCGACCGTTCGGAGCTGACGAACACCTGACGTTCGGGGTCAGCCCAGCGGGGTGAAGTTGCGCGAGGCGACGAAGTCCGGCCGCGGCCGGCTCGCGGCGAAGGGATCCACCAGGGCGTTCTCGACGCTGTTGAACACCAGGAAGATGTTCGAGCGCGGGAACGGGGTGATGTTGCTGCCCGAGCCGTGCATGCTGTTGGAGTCGAACAGCAACGCCGACCCGGCCGGGCCGGTGAACTGCTCGATGCCGTGCGCGTCGGCCAGCGCGGTGAGGTTCGCCCGGCTCGGCACGCCGATCTCCTGCTCCTTCAACGACGACCGGTAGTGGTCGTCGGGTGTCGCGCCGGCGCACGGCACGAAGGTGCGGTGCGCGCCGGGCATCAGCATCAGCCCGCCGTTGAACGGGTAGTTGTCGGTCAGCGCGATCGACGCGCTCACCGCGCGCATCAGCGGCATGCCGTCCTCGGCGTGCCAGGTCTCGAAGTCGGAGTGCCAGTAGAAGCCCTTGCCGGTGAAGCCGGGCATGAAGTTGACCCGGCTCTGGTGCACGTAGACCTCCGAGCCGAGGATCTGGCGGGCCCGGTCGAGCAGCCGGGGGTCGGCGGCGAGCCGGGCGACCAGTTCGCTGATCCGGTGCACCTCGAAGATGGAGCGGACGTCGTCGGACTGCTTCTCCACCACGGTGCGCTCGTCGGCGCGCACGACGGGGTCGGTGCGCAGCCGGCCCACGGTGTCGCGGAACACGGCGACCTCGTCGGGGCTCAGCAGTCCCTCGACGGTGAGGAATCCCTTGGCGTCGTAGCCGGCCACGGTCTCGGCGTCGAGCGGCCCGGAGGTGTCCCCGCCCCAGACGACGGGCTCGGTCCGGGCGATCGGCTCCGCCTCGACCGCCGTGCGGGTCGGGTACCGGTCTGCGGTGGTGGTCGCGGTCACGCGTAGGTCTCCTCATCGGACGGCGGGTTCGCCGGGTCGTCGCCGTTCCCCGGTTCGGCGAGGCGGATCAGGGGGTACACGCCGCGTTCGTCGTGCACTTCCCGCCCGGTGACCGGCGGGTTGAACACGCAGATCGCGCGGATGTCGGTGGCCGGGCGCACTTGGTGGCGCTCGTGCCCGTCGAGCAGGTAGAGCGTGCCGGGCCGCAGCACGTGGACTTCGCCGGTCTCCTTGTCGAGCAGTTCACCGGTGCCTTCCACGCACAGCACCGCCTCGACGTGGTTGGCGTACCAGAAGTCGTTGACGGTGCCCGCTTTCAGCACCGTCTCGTGCAGCGAGAACCCGACCCGGTCACCGGCCAGGATGATGCGCTTGCTGCGCCAGTTGGGCGTGACGACGTCGCGGTCGGTGCCGTCGAGGTCGTGCAGGGAGCGCACGATCACGAGAGCCCTCCCGCGGTGACGCACTCCCGCACGGAGTCGGCGAGCACGGCCAGCCCTCGTTCGAACTCGTCGTCGGCGATGGTGAGCGGCGGCATCAGCTTGACCACCTCGTCGTCCGGGCCCGAGGTCTCCACCAGCAGGCCGCGCCGGAACGCCGCGGCCGCCACCCGACCGGCCAGCCCGGTCTCCTCGAACGCCAGGCCGCGCGCGAGCCCCCGCCCCTTCGCGGAGCTGCCGGGCACCGCGGCGACGATGTCCCGCAGCACCCGTTCGGCCTGCTCTCCCCTGGCCTTGGTGCTCTTCTCCAGCGTGTCGTCGGTCCAGTACTCGCGCAGCGCCGCGGTGGCGGTGACGAACGCCGGGTTGTTGCCCCGGAACGTGCCGTTGTGCTCGCCGGGCTCCCACACGTCCAGGTCCGGGCGCACCAGGGTGAGCGCCATCGGCAGCCCGAACCCGCCGATCGACTTGGACAGGCAGACGATGTCGGGCACGATCCCGGCGCCCTCGAAGCTGAAGAACGGGCCGGTCCGGCCGCAGCCCATCTGCACGTCGTCCACGATCAACAGGATCCCGTGCGTGCGGCACAGCTCCGCGAGACCGGCGAGCCAGTCGAATCGCGCCGCGTTGATGCCGCCCTCGCCCTGCACGGTCTCCACGATCACCGCGGCGGGCGCGTTGAGCCCGCTGCCCGCGTCGCTCAACAACCGCTCGAAGTACAGGAAGTCGGGGAACTGCCCCTCGAAGTAGTTGTCGTAGGGCATGGGCGTCGCGTGCACCAGCGGGATGCCCGCACCCCCGCGCTTCATCGAATCACCGCTGACCGACAGCGCGCCGAGCGTCATCCCGTGGAAGGCGTTGGTGAAGCTGATCACCGACTCGCGGCCGGTGACCTTGCGGGCCAGCTTGAGGGCCGACTCCACCGCGTTGGTGCCCGTGGGACCGGGGAACTGGATCTTGTACGCCAGCCCGCGCGGCTGGAGCACCACCTCGTCGAACGCCTCCAGGAAGTCGCGTTTGGCGGCCGTGTGCATGTCCAACGAGTGGGTGATCCGGTCCTCGGCCAGGTAGTCGAGCAGCGCCTTCTTGAGGACCGGGTTGTTGTGCCCGTAGTTGAGCGCGCCCGCGCCCGCGAAGAAGTCCAGGTAACCGCTGCCGTCCTCGTCGTAGAGGTGCGCGCCGAGCGCGCGGTCGAACACCACCGGCCACTTGCGGCAGTAACTGCGGACCTCGGATTCGAGGCTGGCGAAGATGCTCACGTCTCTCCTGGTGTTCGAGTGCGGGACGACCCCGGCCACGGCCCGAGGCGGTGCAGTTCTTCGGCTTCGTGCGGCTCGGGGAACAGGTCCGCGGTGAACAGCGGCTCACGGGTGTGCCCGACGCCGTGGTCGCGCGCCAACCCGGCGAACAGCCGGATCGACGCCGCGTTGGTCGCCGTGACCGTCGTCTCGACGAACCGCGGGCCACGACCGACCAGGTCCTCCAGCATCGTCCGCGCGACGCCGCGCCCCCGGTGCCGTTCGGCCACGCCGACCTGCCAGACGAACAGCGTCCCCGGCGCGTCCGGGCGGGCGTAGCCGGTGACGAAGCCGACGACCTCGCCACTCACCCGCGCCACCACCGACGTGGCCGCGAAGTCCCTGGTCCACAGCAGGTAGGCGTACGAGGAGTTGACGTCCAGCACCCCGGTGTCGGCGGCCAACCGCCACAGCGCACCCGCGTCGTCAAGCGTGGGTCTCCCCGTCGAGACCGGTGGCACGGCGTCGGACTCGAGCACGCCGCGTTCTCTCCTCGGTTCGGCGAACATGCTGCCGGAACGTAACAGCCGCCCCGGCGGCGCGGGCGCCGCTCGTGACACCTGTCAGGAGACCGCAAGGTTCATAGTCCACTTTGGACTTGTCGCATGCGGAGAGACTTTCTCCTTGTGTGACAGAGGTTTTCTCCAGTTATTCCGCGAAAGTCACCCGCTCGGTGTTGACGCTTTGCCGCTGACTTCTCTAGGGTCGCCGAGTCCGCCCGCCGCGTCGCGGTGCGGTGGACCGTCCTGTCGTCGAAGTTGGGAATCCCACTTCGTGTTCTCATCACACTTGTCCCGCCGCCTGTTCCTGGTGGCCGGTATCGGGGCCGGGCTCGCCGCGACCGGTTGCAGCACCGTCGACCTGTCCGCCCAGCGCGGCGGCGGGAACCTGCTGGAGCGCCTGCGCGCCACGGGCGAGGTGCGCGTGGGCTTCGCCAACGAGGCCCCGTACGGCTACGTCGACCGCCGCGGTGAGCTCACCGGGGAGGCGCCCGAGGTCGCCAAGGCCGTCTTCCGCAGGCTCGGCGTGCACAACTTCGTGCCAGCCCTGTCGGACTTCGGCGCGCTCATCCCCGGCCTGCGCGCCGGGCTGTTCGACGTCATCGCCGCGGGCATGTTCATCACCCCGCCCCGGTGCGAGCAGATCCTGTTCTCCGACCCGGACTACAACGCGCCCGAGGCCGTCCTGGTGCGGCGCGGCGACGTCGGGCGGTTCACCGGGCTCGAGGACTTCGTCCGGGACGGCACGGCGAAGCTCGGGGTGCTGCTCGGGAGCTTCGAGGTCGACATCGCGGCCGGGTACGGCGTGCCCGCCGACCGGACGGTGACCTTCGCCACCCAGGCCGGCGGGATCGACGGCCTGCTGGCCGGTCGCGCGGACGGCTTCCTGCTCACCGCGATCTCGCTGCGCGACGCGATGGCCCGCCGGCCGGACGCGGAGGTCGAGCTGACCGAGCCGTTCGTGCCGGTGCTCGACGGCGTCGAGCAGTACGGCGCGGGAGGGTTCGGCTTCCGCCCGGACCAGCGGCGGCTGCGCGACTCGTTCAACGCCGAGCTGCACGGGCTCAAGCGCAGCGGCGAGCTGCTGGAGATCGTCCGGCCGTTCGGGTTCACCGAGTCCGAGATGACCGACCTCACCGCGGACCGGCTGTGCCGGCCCGACCGGGCCTGAGGGGAAGGGTCACCCCATGTCCACGGGTTTGTGGCTGCGCCTGCTCGACGGGCTGCTCGTCACCCTGGAGCTGACGCTGTTCGCGGCGGTGCTCGGTCTGGTGTTCGCGTTCGCCGCCGGGCTCGGCCGGCTGTCGGCCAACCGCCTGGTGCGCGGTGCGGCCCTGGCCTACACCGAGGGCTTCCGCGGGCTGCCGGCGCTGGTCGTGCTGTTCTGGCTCGTGTTCGCCCTGCCCGGCCTCGGCCTGCAGCTGGAGCCGCTGTTCGCCGGGGTGCTGGCGTTGTCGCTCAACATCGGCGCGTACGGGGCGGAGGTCGTGCGCGGCGCGGTCCTCTCCGTGCCCGCCGCGCAGCTCGAAGCCGCCACGGCGCTCAACTTCACGCCGTGGCAGCGGATGCGGCTGGTGGTCCTGCCGCAGGCGCTGGTGGCGATGGTGCCGCCGTTGGGCAACCTGCTGGTCGAGCTGCTCAAGGCCACCGCGCTGGTGTCGCTGGTCTACCTCCAAGACCTGACGTTCCAGGGGCAGATCGTGCGTGCCGCCACCGGTGACACCGCGGCCACGTTCGGTGGCCTGCTCGTCGGCTACGGCGTCATCGCGCTGGTGCTCACCCGGCTGGTGAAGCTGGTCGAACGGCGTGCGGCCGCGTCGTTGGGCCGAACCACCGCCCACCGCGGGCCGCACGTCGGCCCCCTGGCCGCCGAGGGGGCGCGATGACGTTCGACTGGCAGGCCGCGTGGGACGCGGTGCCGCCCTTGCTGCGCGGCCTGGCGACCGCGCTCCAGGCCGCCGCGTTCGGCTACGTGATCGCGCTGGTGCTCGGGCTCGCGTTCGCCTTGCTGCGGCGCAGCTCCCTGCGCTGGGTCCGGCTCCCGGTCGGGTTCTTCGTGGAGTTCGTCCGCTCCACGCCGTTGCTGGTGCAGTTGTTCTTCCTGTTCTTCGTGCTGCCCACGATCGGCGTCGAGCTGTCCGCGATGGCGACCGGCGCGATCGGCCTCGGCCTGCACTACGCCGCCTACACCTCGGAGGTCTACCGCGCGGGGATCGACGGTGTGCCCGTCGGGCAGTGGGAGGCGGCGAAGGCGCTGAGCCTGTCGCGTGGCCGCACCTGGACCAGGGTCGTGCTGCCGCAGGCCGTGCCCAGGGTGGTGCCCGCGCTCGGCAACTACGCCATCGCGTTGTTCAAGGACACACCGCAGCTCACCGTCATCACCATCGCCGAGGTGCTCAGCGTGGTGAAGGCGGTCGGCTCCCAGAACTTCCAGTACCTCGAGCTGATCACCGTCGCCGGGCTGCTGTACCTCGTCACCGCGCTGCTCATCGCGTGGCCGGTGCGGGTCCTGGAACGCCGGTACCGAAGGGAACTCGCATGACCGCGGAGCTGATCACGTTCGACCGGGTCGGCAAGCGCTTCGCCGACGCCGTCGTGCTCGACGACCTGTCCTTCGGCGTCCGCGCGGGCGAGAGGGTCACGCTGATCGGGCCGAGCGGGTCGGGGAAGACGACGATCCTGCGGATGCTGATGACCCTCACCCGCCCCGACAGCGGCACGATCACCCTCGCCGGCGAGCCGCTGTTCCACGAGCGGCGCGGCGACACCCTCGTCCCCGCGGGCGAACGACACCTGCGGGCGATGCGCCGGCACACCACGATGGTGTTCCAGCAGTACAACCTGTTCCCCAACATGCGGGTGCTGCGCAACGTGACCGAGGCTCCGGTGCACGTCCTCGGGCTTCCCGCGGAGGAAGCGGAGGAACGCGCCCGCGAGTTGCTGGACGTGGTCGGGCTGGCGGGCAAGCTCGACGCCTACCCGTCGCAGCTGTCGGGCGGCCAGCAGCAACGGGTCGCGATCGCCCGCGCCCTGGCCATGCGGCCGGACGTGCTGCTGCTGGACGAGGTGACCTCCGCGCTCGACCCCGAACTGGCCGCCGAGGTCCTCGACGTGCTGCGTGACGTCGCGCGGACGTTCGACGTGACCATGCTGTGCGTGACCCACGCCATGAAGTTCGCCCGCGACGTGTCCGACCGCGTGCTGATGTTCAACGAGGGCCGGATCATCGAGTCCGCGTCACCGGACGAGCTGTTCGACGCGCCGAAGCAGGAGCGCACCCGGCAGTTCCTGCGCTCGGTGATCGACGAGTCCTGACCGGCGGATCGCAAGGTTCTCGTCAGGTCCACGTCGGGGCGTAGTGGGAGGATCGTCGGGTGGAGGTCGGTGACGGCGCGGTCGTCCTGGTGGTCCGGGACGACGACTCGATGTCGCCGGTGGAAGTGGCGCGGTGGCTCCAGGAGCGCTTGGACGGCTGGCCCCCGGAAGACGTCGTGCTCGTGGGCGTGGTCGCGGGCGAGCTGTTCGACAACGCGGTGAACCACGGCTCGGCGCCCTACGTCCTGGAGCTCGACCTCGACGAGTTCGGCGAGACGATGCTGGTCACCGTGCACGACCGCGCCCGCGACCGGGCCTCGCGGTGGCGGCGGTCGGCGGGGCTGCTGCTGGTCGACGCGCTGTCGAGCCGGTGGGGAGTGCTCTCCCGGGACGGGACCACCACCGTGTGGGCGAAGTTGGACTTCGAGGACTGACCTCACGTGCGGCAGCACCTCCGCCGCCGCGAGCCCGGACGCCCACGCGGGCAGCTGCACTTGAAACCAAATTTCCAATCTGTTTTTATAGTCGCAGCGGTCGGCAGGCGATCGCCACCGTGGAAGGGGTCCGATGCCGCCCGCGCTCTCGTCCGAGGAGAAGGCCCGGATCACGGCGCTGTTGCTGGACACCGGACACCGGCTGTTCACGACGGTCGGCCTGCGCAAGACCACGTTGGACGAGCTGATGGCGCCCACCGGGGTGGCGAAGAGCAGCTTCTACCTGTTCTTCGACTCCAAGGAGGCCTTGTACCTGGAGCTGATGCTCCGGCAGACCGCCGAGGTGAAGCGGCGGGTCGTGGACGAGGCGTTGCTCGCGGGCTCCGACACGCGCGACGGCCTGCGCCGGTTCCTGCACGCCACCCTGCACGAGCTGGCCGTCAACCCGCTGTGGAGCCGGTTGACCAGCCACCCGGAGGAGATGCGCGCGGTCGCCGGGAAGCTCGACCCGGCGCGGGTCACCGCGTTGGCGGACAACCCGGTGACCGCCGTGTCGGAGTTCGTCGCCGACCGCCGACGCGCCGGCGACCTGGTGGACGTCGACCCGGCCGTGATCATCGGCGTGCTGCAGACCGTCCTGCTGGTGCCGATGTTCGTCGACCGGCTGGGCGACCCCGCCCTCCGTCCCGAGATCATCGACCTGCTGGTCGACAT
Organism: Actinosynnema sp. NPDC002837; assembly: GCF_040295345.1. Lineage (NCBI taxonomy): Bacteria > Bacillati > Actinomycetota > Actinomycetes > Pseudonocardiales > Pseudonocardiaceae > Actinosynnema > Actinosynnema sp. NPDC002837. Next base: position 77,697 of record NZ_JBEOVG010000007.1, on the reverse strand, counting down.
CGTCGCCGCGGGTCTCACCAAGCAGGGGGAATCGACGACATGACCAGACGAGCCGTGATCGTGGGCGCCGGCATCGCGGGCCTGAGCGCCGCGTTGCGACTGCGCCAAGCGGGCTGGGAGCCCGTGGTGGTCGAGCGCACGCCGGGCCGCCGCTCCAGCGGCTACGCGGTGACGTTCGGCGGGCTGGGCTACGACGCCGCCGAGCGCATGGGCATCCTGCCCGAACTCGACGAGCACCACATCACCCCCGACGAGATGCACTACGTGCGACCGGACGGCTCGACGAGGTTCACCGTGCCGGGTGAGACCGTGCGGGCGCTGCTTAGCAGGCGTGCGTTCAACATCCTGCGCGGCGACATCGAGGACGTCCTCTACCGCGCGGTGCGCGACGACGCCGACCTCCGCTTCGCCACCATCGTCACCGCGATCGAGCAGCACCCGGGCGGTGTCGGGGTGACCCTCAGCGACGGCTCGACCGAGACCGCCGACCTGCTCGTCGGGGCCGACGGCCTGCACTCCCACACCCGGTCCCTGGTGTTCGGACCCGAACGCGACCACCTGCTCGACCTCGGCCACGTGGTCGGCGTGTTCATGATGGACCGGCGACCCGACTTCCTCACCGAGGGCGCCACCGCCAGCCTCACCTCGCGCGGCCGCACCGTCGCCGTCATCAGCCTCGGCGACGACCGGGCCGCCGCGTTCTTCGGCTTCCGCACCGACGACGTCGCCCGCGACCTCGCCGCCGGACCGCACACCACGCTGCCGGAGGTCTTCGGCGACCTGGGCTGGCTCGTGCCCGACCTGCTCACCCGCCTGCGCACCGCCGACTCCGTCTACTACGACACCCTCAGCCAGGTCGTGCTCGACCGGTGGAGCGACGGCCGGGTCGTGCTGCTCGGCGACGCCGCCTGGTGCGTCACCCTCTTCGCCGGCTACGGCTCCTCACTGGCCGTCGGCGGCGCCGACCTCCTCGGCACCGCCCTGGAACAACAACCCGACATCACCACCGCCCTGGCACGCTGGGAGGCCGAACTGCGCCCGGAGGTGCGCCGCAAGCAGAAGCTCGGCCGCCGCGTCAAAGGGCTCTACGCACCCGCCGACCCGTTCCGGCTGTGGCTGCGCGACCTCCCGCTGCGCACCGCCGCGCTGCCGCCGGTGAGCCGCCTGCTCAAGCGCCGACTCCAACTGGCCGGCTGACCACCGGGCCGTGGACCCTGGAGGTGGTGGTCCGGTGGAGCCGGGGAACGAGGTCGCCCGGCGGGTCTCCCCCTGGGTTCACCGGGTCGGCGGCGCGGGGCGGGCGTCCCGCACGGCGAACGGGGTGCCCTGCTGGCAGGTGGTCGCCTGGCCGGGCTGCGCCACGCCCTCCACGACGACATCGGCACCCGCTCGCACCACCTCCGGGTCGGCGCCGAGCAGGAGGAACTGCCCGGTCTCCGTCGCCAGGACCAGGCAACCGGCCTCCACCCCCGCCTCCACCCGACCGCGCAGCGTCACCTCGGCGCGGGCAGGGGTGGAGGTCTCCGTCGCGGTGGCGGGAGCCGAGGTCGGTGAGCTCTCGCAGACGGGCGGCGGCATCAGGTCACCGTCACCGGTCGCCTCGACCATGGCGTCCAGCGTCGTCTCGCCGGCGCGCTCGAACACGAACGTCAGCGGCACGGTCGTGCCGGCGAGCACTTCCCTCGTGAAGTCGACGAGCCGCAGGTGGTAGGCGGAGGCGGCGCCGGCCGTCGCGCCCTCGGCGGGCACCTCGATGCGGTCCACCGGCTCACTCGTCCCGTCGCAGTCCCGGTCGGCGTGCAGTTCGACCCGCGCCGCGGCATCGCTCCGCACCGCCACCAGGGCGTCCGTGTGGTCCGCACGGCTGAGCAGCGTCAACCAGACCGTCGCGTCGTCACCGGGCCGCCAGCGGTGCTCCGGCGGAGGTTCGACCACGACGTTGCGCAACTCGACGTCGCCCACCTGCCCGTTGGACCCGATCGTGCCGCTCTCCAACTGGCGCTGGGGCTCACCGCAGGACACCACCGCCACCGCGACCGCGGCGACGACGGCTCGCAGAACAAGGGCTCGCAGACGGTCCATAGTCGACGGCTACCCACCGGCGACGCGCCGCAACACCTGTGCCCCACCGTCAGGTAATCGCAAGGTGAACCTGACGACAACCTTGCGATCCAGCCGGCTGCGGGGTGACTTGCTGACGATCTCCTTGCGGTGCAACGCCGATCCGTCCGAGCACGGGAACGGGAACCTAGCCTCGGAGGTGACCGGACCACCGAGCGACGGAGGCGACAGATCGTGATCGACATCGACACCACGGCCGCCCGGGCCATCGACGAGCTGACCGCGGCCACCGGGGTCGGACGTCAGGGTGGACTGCGGATCGCGTGCGCCGACCACGCGGACGACCGCGATTTCGAGTTGTCCATCCAGCCGCACCCGGCGGTCGACGACGTGGTGGTCGTCCGCGACGACGCCCGCGTCTTCCTCGACCCCCGCGCCGCGCGGGCGCTGTCGGGCAAGGTGCTCGACGTGCGCAGGCGCCAGGCGGGCCGGATCCACTTCGGCGTGTACCCCCAGGCTTGAGAGGAACCCGGGCACCACGCACGTGGTGATCCGGGCCGTACCTTCCAATCGGCTTGCGTAGTGCCGCCGCGGCGCGATCCGACGCGGCGGGCCGGCCGCCCTGACCCGACAATCGAGGCATGACGCTCTCCGTGCTGCTCGTCGAGGACGACGAACACATCAGGCAGGCCCTGGGGCTCGCGCTCGACGACGAGGGCTTCGCCGTCACCGACGCGGTGTCCGGCGAAGACGCCCTGGACCTGTTGCGGACCACGACGTTCGACGTGGTGCTGCTGGACCTGATGCTGCCCGGCGTGGACGGCTTGGAGGTCTGCCGAACCCTGCGCTCTCAGGGCGACCTGCCCATCATCATCGTCACCGCTCGCACGGACGCGAGCGACGTGATCGCCGGGCTCGAAGCCGGCGCCGACGACTACGTCACCAAGCCGTTGATGGCCAGCGTGCTCGCCGCCCGCATGCGCGCCCTGTTGCGCCGCACCGGCCGACAGGACGAAGTCCTGCGCCTGGGCGACGTGGAGGTCCAGCCCGAGGTCGGCACGGTGCTGCGGGCGAACACGGAGGTGCACCTGACCCGCACCGAGTTCCGGCTGCTGGTGGAACTGGCCTCGGCGGAGGGCCGGGTGGTCAGCCGCGAGCAGCTGCTGCAGCGGGTGTGGGGCTACGACTACTTCGGCGACACCCGGCTGCTGGACGTGCACATCCGTCGCCTGCGCCGCAAGGTCGAGCACGACCCCGACGACCCGAAACTGATCGTCACCGTGCGCGGCGTGGGCTACCGGGCCGGCCTCTGATGCTCCGGCTGTCGTTGCGGTGGCGGGTCGCCCTGGTCCTCGGCGCCGGTTCGCTGCTGCTCACCAGCGCGATGGCGGTGCTGGTGTGGAACCTGGCCTCGGGGTACATGCTGCGCCAGCGCGAGCAGAGCGCCACCCGGCAGGCCGAGGTCAACGTCCGGCTGGTCGACGAGGCCCTGCGCACCGGCTCCGACGCGCTCGAAGAGCTGCTGACCGGCCTGACCACCGGCCCCGACTCCACCGTCCTGCTCTACCGGTCGGGTCAGGTGCTCACCAGCGGCCGGCAGATCGATCCGCAGGTCCTGCCCGAGGAGCTGGTCGACCTGGGCCGCCGCGGCGTACCGGCCTCGCAACGACTCGTCGTCGACGGCATCCCGGTGCTGGCGGTGAGCCTGCCGATCAGCTCCACCGACGCCGCCTACGTCGAGCTCGCGCCCCTGGTGCAGCTGGACAGCACCTTCCGCTTCCTCAGCATCCTGCTGATCACCGGAACCGTGGCCAGCGGGCTGCTGGGCGTCGCGCTGGGCTCGTGGGCCAGCGGCCGCGCCCTGCGTCCGCTGACCGAGCTGACCAGGGCCGCGTCCCGCATCGCGGGCGGCGACCTCAAGGCGCGCCTGCCCACCCAGACCGACCCCGACCTGGCGCACCTGGCCACGACGTTCAACTCCACCGCCGACGCGCTGGAGGAACGGGTGCTGCGCGACGCCCGCTTCGCCGGCGACGTCAGCCACGAGCTGCGCTCACCCCTGACCACCATGGTGAACGCGGCCGAAGTGCTCCGCCGCCGCCGCGCCGAGATCCCCGGCACCGCAGGCCGCGCCCTGGACCTGCTCACCTCCGAGGTCGACCGGTTCGCCCGCACCGTCGTGGACCTGCTGGAGATCTCCCGCGCCGACCAGCAGGCCGACGACACCGACCTGGAGCTCATCGACCTCGCGTCGTTGGTCGACAACGTGCTGGAGTCCCGTCCCGGCACCGAGGTCCCGGTCCGGACGGAACCCCCCGGCCCCCGGGTCCTCGGTGACCGCCGCCGCCTGGACCGGGTGGTGAACAACCTGCTCGACAACGCCGAGCGCCACGCCGGTGGAGCGGTGCGCGTCGCGGTCCGGTCCCACGGCGGCCGCGCCAGGCTGGAGGTCGACGACACCGGGCCGGGCGTGCCGCCCGAGCTGCGCGACCGCATCTTCCACCGCTTCGACCGCGGCACGCGGGCGGGCAGCCGCGGCACCGACACCGGCAGCGGCCTCGGCCTGGCCCTGGTCGCCCAACACGTCCACCGGCACGGCGGCGCGGTGTGGGTCGAGGACAGCCCCGGCGGCGGCGCCCGCTTCGTCGTGGAGCTCCCGGAGGCACGCCGGTGAAGACCTCCCCCGCGCTCGGACTGACCGCGTGCGCGGTGCTCACGCTCTGCGGCGTCCTCACCGCCTGCGGCGTCACCGCGCAGGACGAGCCGCAACCGCTCACGACCTCCACGGTGGCGCCCGTGCACACGCCGACCGTCACCCAACGTCCGGACCCCACGGCCCCCGCACCTGCCTCGTCGACGACCGCGACGACGCCGGTCCCGGCCACGCCGACCCGCTGACCTTACGTGCCGCGGCGACCTTGCGGTTGCCTTGCGAGGTCCGCCCGGCCGTTTAACGCCTCGTCACCCGGGAACGCTCGGACGGGAGCGGTGCCGCTCCACCACGGCGACAGCGCGCACCGCGAGTGCGCCCCAAGGCCCACCTCGGCGAAGGAAGGGGCAGGCGATGAGCGTGGCGTCACGGCAGACCGGGGACCGGGGGTTCTTCGGACATCCGCGAAGCCTCGCGCACCTCTTCGGCGTGGAGATGTGGGAGCGGTTCTCGTTCTACGGGATGCAGGGCATCCTGACCATCTACCTCTACTACTCGGTGGTCGAGGGCGGGTTGGGACTGCCGGAGGCCACGGCGACGAGCATCGTCGGCGCCTACGGCGGCGTGGTGTACCTGTCGACGATCGTCGGCGCCTGGGTGGCCGACCGCCTCGTGGGATCCGAACGCGTCCTGTTCGGCAGCGCGGTCCTGATCATGTTCGGACACGTCGCCCTGGCCCTGGTGCCCGGTTTCCTCGGCGTCGGAATAGGGCTGTGCGCGGTCGCGCTGGGCAGCGGAGGGCTGAAGGCCAACGCGACGGCCATCGTCGGCTCGCTGTACGCCGAGGGCGACGAACGGCGTGACGCCGGGTTCTCCCTGTTCTACCTCGGGGTGAACGTCGGTGCGTTCACCGGGCCGCTGCTGACCGGCCTGGCCCAGGAGGAACTGGGCTTCCACTACGGCTTCGGGCTGGCCGCCGTCGGCATGGCGATCGGGCTCGCCCAGTACTCGTTCGGCCGGCGGAAACTCCCCGAGGGGGTGAACGTCGTGCCGAACCCGCTGCCTGCCGGCCGCCGGCCGTTGGTGGCCGCGGGCGCCGTCGCGGTGGTGGCCGCCGTGGTCGCGCTGGTGGCGACCGGTGTGGTGCGGCCGGACAACCTCGCCACCACCGCGGTCGTGGTGATCCTGGTGGCGGCGCTGGCCTACTTCGCGGTCATCCTGTCCAGCAAGAAGATCACGGGTGTGGAACGGCGGCGGGTGGTGGGCTTCATCCCGATGTTCCTCGCCAGCTTCGTCTTCTTCGCGCTCTTCCAGCAGCAGTTCACCGTCGTGGCGATCTACGCCGACCAGCGGCTGGACCGCACGTTCTTCGGCTGGGAGATGCCGGTGTCGTGGGTGATGGCGATCAACCCGATCTTCATCATCGTGCTCGCCGGGGTGTTCGCGGCCCTGTGGACCAAGCTCGGCCCGCGGCAGCCGTCCTCGCCGGTCAAGTTCGCGCTCGGCACGGTGTTGATGGGTGTGGCGTTCCTGCTGTTCCTCCCGGTGGCCGGTGGCGCCGCCAACACGACACCACTGCTCGCGCTGGTCGTCATCCTGCTGGTGTTCAGCGTCGCGGAACTCCTGCTCTCACCGGTCGGGCTGTCGTTGTCGACCAAGCTCGCACCCGCCGCGTTCCGCACGCAGATGGTGGCGTTGAACTTCCTGTCGATCGCGCTCGGCACCGCCACGGCGGGTTCGCTGGCCAAGTACTACAGCGTGGACGACGAGGCTCCGTACTTCGCGTTCGTGGGCGGCACGGCGGTGGTGCTGGGTGTCGTGCTCGCGGTGGCCAGTCCTCACATCCGCAAGCTGATGAGCGGCGTCCGCTGAGCCGGGAGCCGGCGACAGCGTGGTGACGTCGGACCTGAGCGCCCACATCGTCGCCGTCGTGCCGGGCTTGCCCGGTGCAGGCATGGGGTCGGTCTCCTCGCGGGGTCGGCCGGCCCGCCGGAAAAGGCAGCGGGCCGGCCGGGTCTCGACTGATGCGGGGGTTACGGCGTGACCGAGAGCAGGTGGGCCTTGAAGCCCTCGCCGACACCGGGCTCGGGCGTGCCGGCCCAGTCCTTGATGAGCACCGCGCCCGTGGTGCAGCCCCACGGGGTCCAGGTCCAGGCGAGGTAACCGATGTGGTTCGCGTCGGCCCAGTCCGCCAACCGCTCCATGTAGTCGTAGCCGCAGTTGTCCTGGCCGAACTCGCCGAGCACGACCGGCACCTGCTGGGCGACCGGTGCGATCTGGGTGTCCCAGCAGGTCTCGGTGACGCAGGCGTTGAAGCTGTAGGCGTGCCACGACGCGGCGATGTTGTTCAACGGGTCGGTCGGCTTGTGCGCCAGCCACTCCCGCATGTCGTTGGCCCACTCCAGGCCGCCCAGCATGAGGACGTTGGTCGCGCCGGTGGCGCGCACGGCGTCGACCAGGTCCTGCATGCCGGCGGTCTCGTAGGAGATGCCGGTGCAGGCGCCCCCGTCCCGCCAGCACTGCCAGCCCAGGGTCTTGTCCCAGTTGGCGGCCATCTCGGGGTACGGCTCGTTGAACAGGTCGAAGACGACGGCGTCGTTGCCCTTGAACGCGGTCGCGACGCCGGCCCAGAACTGCGGTGCGTACTTCGCGTCCGGCATCGGCTTCTGGCACAACGCGTGCTCGTCCTTGCAGTGCCAGTCGGGACCGGTCGTGTAGGCGCCCCAGGTCCAGTGCAGGTCGAGGATCACGTTGATGCCGTTGGCGACCAGCAGGTCGACGTAGTCCTTGACGGCCTGCTGGTAGGTGGCGCCGCCGGGCGAGCCGTGGACGCCCAGCCAGCACTCCTCGTTGAGCGGGACCCGCACCGCGTGGATGTTCCAGGTCTTCATCGCGTCCACCGACGCCTGGTCGACCGGACCGCCGTCCCACATGCCCTTGCCCTGCACGCAGGCGAACTCGCTGCTGGAGCGGCTGACCCCGAGCAGCCGGTACGGCACGCCGTCCGCCGTGACCAGCTTGTTGCCGGTCACGTGCAGTTCCGGCGCCGGCCCGTCGACGGGCGGAGTGGTGGTCGTCGTCGTGGTCGGGTCGACACCGGTGCACGCGGCGCCGTTCACGGCGAAGCCCGTCGGCTTGGCGTTGGCGCCGCTGTAGGAGAAGTTCGCTCCCGCCGACACGCTGCCCTTCGCGGCGATGGTGCCGTTCCAGCTCGCGTTGGTCACGGTGATCTGCTTGCCCGACTGCGACCAGGAGCCGTTCCAGCCGTGTTGCAGGGTCTGGTTGCCGGCGTAGGAGTAGGTCAGCGTCCAGCCGTCGACCGCCGACGAGCCGAGGTTGGAGATGGTGACGTTCGCGCCGAACCCGCTGCCCCAGTCGTTGGTGGTGTAGTCGACTCGGCAGGCGAACGCCGCGTCCGCGCTCCCGCCGCTCGCCCACGACCCACCGGCCGCTGCCACCAGGGCCGTGCCCGCGATGGACACCACGGCGCCCAGCGCGGCGATCGAGGCACGACGTTTTCTGGTTTTCTCGAACATCTGCACTCCTTTGTGCGAGTGACACCTGGTCCGCCACCGTGTGGTCCGGAAGCGGTTTCCGCAGACAGAAGAAGAGGGACGCCCGGTCGAAGATGGCTGTTCCCGACCGCGCGCCCACCGACAAGATCGAGCAGGAAGGGCCGACGGGGCGGTGGCGCCGGAATCGACGGCCTTGTTCCGCAGCACCCTTTGACAGCCGAGGGCGGTGCAGCGATCAGCCGAACCGGAGTCCGACGAGCGGCCGTGAAGAAGTCGACTCCAGCACGCGGGGACGCGGCAGAGCGACCGGCCGGGAGGCCCGATCGGTGCCCTCACCGGGGACTGGATCGGATTCCGCGGTGACGGAGCGGTAGCCGATCCAGCGCCACAGGGCGTCCACTCGTCCGCCGGCAGGCACTTCCGGGTCGGCGACGACCTCCGGCACGGCGCCTCCGGCTAAGCGCGAGCGCCGGCCGTCCTGCGGGTTCGAGCGCGTCATGGTGGCCCACTTCCTCGTCGATCAGCGGGGAGTCGGAGCCCTCAGATAGTTACTCAGGTAGGTGAACTAAGTCAACTCCACTGGCGTACCAGGAGGTGACACCTGCCTAGGGGAAGCGCTTGAGCGGGATATACCCCCAGGTCAGCGCTTTGTTAGGCAACTTGAAATGCGGAACTGGAGCGACGAGCGTGGTCGCCTTGATCCTCGGCGCAGGACCCGCGATCGAGGACACCAGCCGTGACGTCACCGCAGTGCGCGGACGTGCCGCGTCGGTCCGGCCCTGCGGTCAGGTCTGCGCTGCTTCCCTCTCGGTTCGACCGCCACCCGCTCGGGCGGGCGCCGGCCGCGCCCCGCCCTCGGAGCGGCCGTCACCGGGGATCAGCTCGCTCTGCAGCACGAGAACCGCCCCGCCGATCGCCGCCGCGTCCGATCCGTTGACCGACGGCATCACCCGCACCGGGTGCGCCTCCCGGGCGAACACCCGACGGTCCAACTGCTCCTGGATCACCGCCTGGTAGATCGAGCCCGCCACCGCGAAGCTCTGCCCGGACAGCACGATCACGTCCAGGTCGAACAGGGTTGCCAGGGAGACCGCGGCATGACCGATGTAACGCGCCGACCGCTCGACGAGTTCACGGGCGTCCGGGTCGCCGGCGTTGGCCGCCGCCACGATCCGGGCGAACTCGGTGAGGAAGTCGTCGCCGGTCGGGTCGAGCGCCAGTCGTCGGGCCAGTGCCGGGATCGCCAACGCCTGCCTGACCAGCGCCGACGGGCCGGCGAAGTTCTCCAGGCAGCCGACGTTGCCGCACGGGCACTCATCGCCGTGCACGTCGACCGAGATGTGGCCGATCTCCGCGCTGTTCGACGAGCTGCCCCGGTACACCTCGCCGGCGACCACCACCCCGCCGCCGATCCCGGTCGCCATGTAGATGCAGCCATAGGCGCTGCGCGGGTCCACCGCGCCCATCCAGTACTCACCGATGGCGGCCGCCGCGGCGTCGTTGTCGAGCAGCACCGGCAAGCCCAGGCTCTCCTCGAGACCTCGCGCGACGGGGTAGCCGTGCCACTCCGCGGTGGGGTACGGCGTCAGAAGCACACCCGCACGCCGGTCCTGCGGGCCGTAACTGACCAGGCCGGCCCCGAGCACCTTGGCGCGCTCGACGGCCGCCGTCGCCAGCAGGGCGTCCACCTGCGCCGCCACCATCGGCAGCGCCCGCTCCGGCGGCATCGACGCCACGCCCTGGAACGAGGTCCGGGCCACCGGCCGCCCGGCCAGGTCGACGACCACGATGACGCAGGTGTTGCGCTCCAGCTGGATCCCCACGCTGTAGCGGGCCTGCGGGTTCAGCTGGACCAACGTGCGCGGCTTGCCCCCCGTCGGCGCACCACGACCGGCTTCGACGACCAGACCGTCGCCCAGGAGCTCGCGCACGACCTCGGAGATCGTCGCACCGGTGAGACCGGTTGCCGTCGCGAGCTCCACCCGGCTGATCGAGCGCGCCGCCCTGATCACGTCCAGGACCAGCCCGCGCGTCTTCGGCCGGTTCGCCCAGACCGGGCTCCTCGCCACGGTTCCCTCCCAGTCCCAGCTTCGTCGGACCACATCATCCATCGGGCTCATCCAGGCCGTCGTCGATCACGGTCCGCCGACAACCCCACCTAGCAGCACGTTTAGCTATCATAACGAACTTAATAAAGCACGGGCACGCGGCCGACCCCGGCGGAGACGACCGGGCGGCGGCACGCGGGGTCGGACGCCGTCAGCGCTCTTGCACGCTCACCTCAGACGGATCTACGTCTTCTTCGTGACCGAGACCAAGTAGCACCCGCCTGGGTGCACCGGGACCATTGCGCGCATGACAGCGAACGCGCCAGCGGCGGCACAGGGGTGCGTCTTCTGCGCCATCGTGGCGCGACAGGCCGAGGCCAGCGTGGTGCACGAGGACGAGACCGTCGTGGTCTTCATGGACCTGAACCCCGTCACGCCGGGCCATCTGCTCGTCGTGCCACGCAAGCACGCGGCGGGCCTCGAAGACCTCGACGGAGCCACCGGCGCCCACGTTTGGTCGGTCGGTCACGACATGGCGCGAGCCTTGCGCCGCTCGAACCTGCGCTGCGAGGGGATCAACGTCCTCCTCTGTGATGGCGAGGCCGCCTTCCAGACGGTCTTCCACTTCCACCTTCACGTGATCCCCCGTCACGCCGGAGACTGCTGGACCCTCAAGGCCGATCCGCCGGAACGCGAGAGGTCACTCCTCGACCGCGACGCGCAAGCGGTCAAAGACGCCATCGCGTCGCCGGACTGACCGGTCACGTCCGCCCATGCCACCTAGCGGCCAGCGGGCCGTGACCGAGCTGGGATGATGTCGGTGATGAGCACTCAAGCGGAAAGTGACCAGGCGAGCCTTCGGCAGCGGTTGGAGGCGTTGAAGCTGCCGGTCGTGTCGCTCCGACGTCACGGCTTCGTGATGCCGGCAGATCCGGGCGCGATGATGCGGGAACCCGAGGCAGTAGGCGTGGGTCCCGACGGTACGGCCTTCGCCGTGTGGCCTCACCGCGATGGCGGCAACCGGAAACAGGTGACCTGGCACGTTGGCGGCCGGCGGAGAGTTGTCGGAGCCGTCGACGTCGAGACCGACCTACAGGTGCGTTTCGTGCAACCGCTGCCCGGGGAGCGCGTTCTACTGGTGGCGGCCCGGGCCGGCAGGTTCGGCGAGGTCAACGCGGAGGTGTGGACCAGCAGCGGCGAGCTCGCGCACAGCGGTCACCTCGGTGACGCGATCGAGGAGCTGCTGACCACACCCGAGGGCAAGGTTTGGGTCGGGTACTTCGACGAGGCGATGGGCGGGAGTGGGCCGGAGGGGCACGGGCTCGCCCGCTTCCGGGGAGACCTGACCGCCGAGTGGCTCTATCCGCTGGATGCCGGTCTGCCCTACATCTCCGACTGCTACTCGCTCAACGTCGAAGGTGAGACCGCCTACTTCTGCCCTTACACCGAGTTCCACGTCCTGTCCGCTACCGGCTCGCAGGTGACCGATTGGGGACCCTCCCCGTGCGAGTCGGCTCACCACCTGCTGCGACGCGGTCCGGACCTCGCTCTTCTCCGCGGCACGGGCCCCGAGTACGACGTCGCGACGTTGCTGCGGATCAGCCGCGACGGGGTGCACCAGGAAGGCGGGCGATGTCGTGTGGTCCTGCCCGACGGCATGGAGGCCCGCCGATTGCGTTACACCGGCAGAGGCGATGTGCTGCACGCCTTCCTCCGATCGACCTGGTACTCCATAGACCTGGACGGTCTGGGCGCGGCAGCGGGCCGCCCCGGCGCGTAGTCGGCACAGCGTCACGGATGATCCAGCGGTGAACGCGACGGCCCGGAGCTTGCGGTTGATCGGGTACTGGCTCGGCCCTGAGGCGCCCGGGTGGCCCGATGTCCGGTCGTTCGTCGATCCCTCACCCGATGCCGCGCTGCGCGATCGCGTGGTGGCATACCTCCGCGGCGGGAGCGTGTTCGTCGCTGCCGCGGGCACGTCGGCATGTCGTCTCTGCGGGCGGATGAACGGTAGTGCGGAGCTGACCGACGGCGTTCGCTTCGTCTGGCCCGAAGGGCTCCCGCACTACGTCGAGGCCCACAACGTCAGGCTGCCGGCCGAGGTCACCACGGCGATGGACGTCGTCCCACCGCCGGTCGACGTCGCCGAGTTCGAGCGCCGCCTGCTCGACACGCACGAGTTGATCATCGACGCGGACTGGTGGCGAGACCTCAGCGGAAGCTGACGTCCGGGCGTTGACCCGATCACCTCGTCTCGCTAATGTCGGATCCGGCGTGGCCCACGCCCCACCTCCATCGACTGTCCCCAGCACAGTCCTGGCCGGAGGCAAAGGGACTTCTCGTCTCGGGTCGCCGTCGTAGTCCGTCCGTCTCGGGCGTGGTGGTCGCCGGGGGACCGTCGTCCGGGATCCGGAAGGCCCTCTCATGACAGCGAACCGGAATTTCAAGCGCAAGGTCCGAGCCCGCGCGGCCAAGACCGGGCAGTCCTATTCGACTGCCCTGCGACACTTCCGCCTGGGTCACTTCCGGCCGACTCCGACACGAGAAGCCATGCCGGAATCCGACCACGTGCGGCTGGCCGTGGCCCAGACCACCATGCGCAGCGAACCTCGTGACAGCGCCGAGTTCCGCGCCGGCGGGCGCGACATCCGTCGGATGATGAGTGAGGCGCACGACGCGGGTGCGACGCTCGTGCACTTCCCCGAAAGCGCGATCTGCGTTCCCGACAAGTACATCCTGTCCGGTGGCGACCCGGCCGAGGCCGGGCCGGCGAACTGGGACCTGTTCGCCTGGGGCGCGCAGCGGCAGGAGCTGACCGCGATCGCGGCACTGGCCGGGGAACTGGGGCTCTGGACCGTGCTCGGCTCAACCCATCGCCTGACCTCGCCCCACCGTCCGCACAACAGCCTGTACGTGATCTCCGACCAGGGGCGGCTCGTCACGCGGTACGACGAGCGCATGTTGTCGAACACCAAGATCACCTACATGTACACGCCCGGATCGAGCCCGCAGACGTTCACCGTCGGCGGTCTGCGGTTCGGGCTCCTGCTCGGGATGGAGGTCCACTTCCCCGAGCTGTTCCTCGAGCAGGAACGGCTCGACGTCGACTGCGTCCTGTTCTCGACACACGGGCCGGGTGAGCGGCCCGACGACGGGACGTTCGCCGCCGAAGCGCGGGCGCATGCGGCCGCCAACCGCTATTGGGTCAGCTACGCGGGGCCGACGTGGGGCGTGCCATCCGGCGTGATCTCCCCGACGGGGCACTGGGACGCCCGGTGCCCCGAGGTCGGGAGGCCCGGACTGGCACTCGTCGACCTCGACAGCAGTCGGGAGAACGGCGCACGGCAGTGGAGGCGCACCGCGCGATCGGGGATCTATGAGCCGCACTTCGTCCCCGAAGACCGCAGGAGCAACGACGTCCACTCGTTCTAGAGGTCCTTGCAGAAGCCGCCACGGGAAGATCCAACCGGCCGCCACCGGAAGGGACCGTCAGCGCCGCTATCCGCTCATGCCGATGTCAGGACGTCCGAAAGCTCGTGATCCGGCCTGTGTTGAGGCTTCCGCCAGAGGAGTTGGTACGACTGCGCTCGGTCGAGGTTCGAACGAGGGTCGGCAACGCACTCTCATGGCGCTGATCGGCCGTCACGGTGCAGCGGGGCGGTCGTGCGGCGGGTCGAGCGATTTCCACGTGAGTTCGGGCAGTGGGCCACTGGTGATGTCGAGGTCCGCGCGGGCATGGGCGTAGAACTCGTTGCGCAGTCGCATGGCACTCCGGTAGGCGTCGGCGAAGGAGGACGAGTCGGGGTCGTCCTCGCGCAGGATGTGCTCCAGCCGCCACACCTGCTCGCTCCACGTTCGTGCGGCGGCGATGGTCGTCGGCTCGCCGAGGAGCAGGACGGTCTCCCACCGCGCGGCTCGTTCGGTCTCCGCCTCCGCGAGGGCCGTGAACGCGGAGTCGAGGTCGATGGGCTGACCCGTGGACAGCAGCCCCTTGGTCTCCGCGATCCGGCGGCACAAGCGGACCATGTGCTTGACCGCGTTGGCGTACTCCGAATACGCGACGAGGCGTTTGTCGTCCCACCGGGCGGACTGCGCTCGTCGCCAGCGGATCCGCTCGGTAGCGGACGTGACGACGAACGTCGCGGCTGAGCCGAGCAGGACACCGACGATGGTCAACACCTGCGCAACAATCGGGTTCACGGATCCCAGCCTGCCGGCTCTCCGGACGACTCAGGCGCTCATCCAACGGCAAACGGACGCCGACCCGAACCGTCGGCACCGGGCCGCCCCTCGACCGGTGTGGTGCAGCGGGCAACGCATGGACATGCCGATGTGAGTGCGGCGGATGGTGGCCGGATGGCACTTGAGGTGGTTGGAGAGGCGCGCCGCGTGGCTCGCAGGGAACCGCGGCGCCGTCCTGCCGGCCGCTGGTATGTGCGACGACAGGTGCGCGCGGTAACGCGAGGAGCGTCTCGAACTCTGAGGACCTGGGCGGCGGGGCTCAGGACGCCACCGGTGTCGTGGGCGGGGCTCTTCGCGCCTTTCTAGGACGACGCCCCAAGGTGGGCTCCCTGGTCAGGCGCGGGCGTAGCGGTCGGCGAGGGTGTGCAGCAGCGGCCTGAGTTCGCTGGGCGACTCGACGGTGAAGTCCATGCCCAGCATGCCGATGTAGGCGGCGATCGTGTCCAGTGAGTCGGCGCCGGTGACGAGGACCGAGGTGGTGTCGTTGACGGTCTCGACCACGCCGACGCCGGGGTGGATCCGGTCGAGGACGGCTTGGGCCGGTGCGTCGACCCGGAGGCGTGCGTGCACCTGCCAGCCCGTGAACGCGACACGGCGCATGGTGAAGCTCGTGTAGTCCTCGTCGGGCAGGACGGTGGGGGCGAACCGGCGGTGGGTGCGCATGCGTGGCGTGATCCAGTCCGCCCGGTAGACGTCCCACTCGCCGCTGGACGGGTCGCGGGCCACGAGGTACCAGCGTCGCTTCCAGGCGAGCAGGCGGTAGGGCTCGACGAGCAGCGAGGTGTCCCGGTAGTCGAAGCGGAACCACTCGACGTCGTGGATCGCGGTCGCGATGGTGCGCAGCACGGCGGGGTCGACCTCGGGGTCCGGGGCGTCGGTGTCGGTGTTCTCCGGCGCGTGGTCGACGACCGAGGCCAGCGCCTCCACCGTCGGACGCAGGCGTGGCGGCAGGACCTGTTCGAGCTTGGCCAGCGCGCGGGCGCTGGAGGTCTCCAGCCCGGCGATGCCGCGGCCGGCGCGCAACCCGATCGCCACGGCCACCGCCTCCTCGTCGTCCAGGAGCAGCGGGGGTAGCTTGCCGCCCGCGCCGAGCCGGTAGCCGCCCGTCGCGCCGCGGGTGGCCTCGACGGGGTAGTCCAGCGTGCGCAGGCGCTCCACGTCGTTGCGGATGGTGCGGGTCGTGACGCCCAGCCGCTCGGCGAGTTCGGTGCCGCTCCACGACGGGCGTGACTGGAACAGCGCCAGGAGCGCGAGGAGCCGCGCCGATGTGTCCGCGGTCACTACGACGACCTCCGTCTTATAGGAACGAACCTTTCCTATAGGCACTCTAACGTCTGCGCCATGACGAACACGGAGATCCGCCCCTTCCGCATCGAGGTCACGCAGGCCGAGCTGGACGACCTGACCGGTCGCCTCGACCGCACCCGCCTGCCGCAGCCGGCGCCGGGCGACACCTGGGAGCACGGCACCCCCAACCACTACCTGCGGGAAGCCGTGGCGGCGTGGCGCGCGTTCGACTGGCGCGCCGCCGAGGAGCGCATCAACGCCCACCCGCACTTCGTCACCGAGATCGAGGACCAGCCGATCCACTTCATCCACGTCGAGTCGCCGCACGAGGGCGCGACGCCGCTGCTGCTCGCGCACACCTACCCCGGCTCGTCGGTCGACTACCTCGACATGATCGGCAGGCTCACCGACCCCGTCGCCCACGGCGGGCGCGCCGAGGACGCGTTCCACGTCGTCGTGCCGGACGCGCCCGGCTTCGGCTTCTCCAACCCGGTCACCGAACCGGGCTGGACCACCGCCCGCGTGGCCCGCGCCTACGACACCCTCATGCGCAGGCTCGGCTACCAGCGCTACGGCGTCCACGGCTCGGACAACGGCGCGATGGTCGCCCGCGAGCTCGGCATCCTCGCCCCGGAGGGTTTCCTGGGGTTGCACGTGCTGCAGCTGTTCTCCTTCCCGTCGGGCGACCCCGCGGAGTTCGAACGACTCGAACCGCAGGACTACGCCGGTCTGGAGCACATGCGGTGGTTCCAGAAGGTCGGCGGCTACAACACCATGAACGCCAGCAGGCCGCAGACGGTCGCGGCCGGGCTCAGCGACTCGCCGGTCGGGATGCTCGCCTACAGCGAGCTGTTCAACTCCTTCGGCAACGGCACGTCCCTGGTGCCGTTGGAGACCATCCTCACCGAGGTGTCCGTCAACTGGTTCGCGAACGCCGCCGCGGGCATGACCCGGTCCTACTTCGACAACGCGGCCGCCCCCGCCGACGAGCCCGCCCCGGTGAACGCCTCCCCCACCGGCGTGGCGGCGTTCGCCGACGACTTCCAGACCATCAAGGTGTTCGCGGAACGGGACAACTCCAACATCGTGCACTGGAGCCGGTTCGAGAAGGGCGGCCACTTCGCCGCACTCGAAGTCCCGGAGATCGTGGTGGACGACATCCGGGCGTTCTTCACCGCGCTGCGGTGACCTCCCGGCAACGGCCTCCCCACCCCGCGGATGCCGCACATGCCCCTCGCATGTGCGGCATCCGCGTTTCAGTCCCGGTTCGGTCGGGGGCAAGCCCGATTCGCAGCGGGCCTGGGGGCGTCACGGGGTCAGAGCCAGCCGCGCTGCTTGGCGGCCAGGGCCGCCTGGAAGCGGGTGCTCGCGCCGGCCCGGGCCATCAGGTCCGCCACGTGGCCGCGGAACTTGCGGACCGAGACGTGCAGCGAGCGGGCGGCCGATTCGTCGGTGTCGTGGTGGGCCAGGGCGTGCAGCACCCTCCGTTCGATCGGGGACAAGGGGTGGTCGTCGAGGTCCCGCGCGCGCGACCACGTGCCGTCGAAGACGTCGACCAGCATCGCGACCAGGCCGGGCTGGCGGATCTGCAGCACGCCTCCCGCGTGCTCCGCCGGGTCGGCCCGGACGAACGCGACCGCGCGGTTGACCAGGACGAGGTGGCGCACCGGCTCGGTCGTGACGCGGTGCCGGTCGCCGACCGCGTGCCACTTGCGGACGTGGTCGTACCGGCCCGGGTCCTCCAGGGCGTCGGCCGGCACCAGCGTCCGGCTGCGCAACCCGCACGCCAGCAGGCCGGCGAACGGCGTGCCGGTCCCGTCGTCGTGGACGCCGTCGCGCACCCGGGCGAGCTCGCCCGGCTCGTCGGCCAGCAGTCCCAGGACGCGCCGCACCGCGGCCGAGCCGTCCGGGACGTGCTCGACCAGGTGCACGGGCCGGCCGCTGCGGTGCTCCTCGCTCAGCTCGGTGAGCACGTCCCACGCCCGGGTCAGCCCGGCCAGCTGCCGCCGCGTCCGCTCCAGGCGGTGGCGCACCAGCAGGTCGACCGCGACCGCCGGCTCCACCGCGGTCGCCGCGTCGTCCACCAGGCCCAGCGCGCGCAGCTGTGCGGCGACCGCGCGGGCGTTCGGCATGAGCAGCTCGGCGCCCGCGCTGTCCACATCGGACGTGCGGCTGCGCAGCAGGTGGCGGTACAGCCGTTCCTGGTCCGCGGTGAGGCCGAGGTCGAGCAGGCCTGTCATGGTTCCCCCTCCCCGGAGCCGGCCTAGCGCCGGGGCCCGTAGGTCAGGCGCCGCAGGACGGACTCGGCCGGGCCGGGCCGGGTGGGCGACGCCGCGGCGACCAGCACGGCGACGAGCCACACCGCGACCGCGACGACCACGCCGACCAGGGTCGGGCTCGCGAACCGCTCGTCGAGGGCGAGGGTGAACGGCGCCAGCAGCACCAGCCACGCCACCGACTGGAACAGGTACCCCGACAGCGACCGCCGCCCCAGCGCGGCGAGGGCGCCGACGACCCGGCCGGACGGCGTGACCCGCAGGGCGAGCAGGCCGAACACCGCCACGTAGCCCGGACCGGCGAACATCCCGCTGCCGCCGTGCAGCAGCAGCACCAGCTCCGCCGTCGACTCGTCCACGTGCAGCCAACCCGCGCCCACCAGTGCGGCCGGGAGCCCGCCGGCGACCGAGAGGCCGATCCCGACGACGGCGGTCCACCGGAGCACGGCCACGTGGCGCGCCGGCTCCTCCAGCACGCGGCGGCGTGCTGCCCACATGCCCAGCCACGAGATCAGGACGAACGGCAGGGCGGTCGCGGTGTGCACCGGCCACTCGCCGAGCCGGTCGAGCAACGACGTGAGGTAGTCGGGCGCGACGAGGGACGCGACGTGGTCCACGGGCAGCGGGGCGGACCCGGTCGACCCGAGCACGCCGCCGAGCGCGACGACGGCGATCACGACGACCTCGACCGCGGCCACCGCCCAGATGACCAGCGCGATCCGGTGGAACTTGTCGCCGCGGCGCAGCAGCGCCAGCGTCATCACGAGACCGACGATCCCGTACGCGCCGAGGAAGTCGCCGTAGTACAGCAGGGTGCCGTGCACGAGTCCGAACGCGACGAGCCACGCGTTGCGGCGCACGAGCACCGAGCGGACCTCGCCCGGGGTGGCGCCGGAGGCCGCCTGGCGGCGGGCGAGCTGGACGAGCCCGTAGCCGAACATCACCGCGAAGACCGGGTAGCCCCGGGCGTGGGCGAGGTCGAAGAGCAGGAAGGTGAGGCCCCGGTCGACCCCCTCGGGCGCCGGGTCGAGGCCCGGCTCCCCCGCGAAGACCACGCCCGCGGCGTTGGCCAGCGCGATGATCAGCAGCATCACGCCCCGGGCCAGGTCGGGCGCGAGGGCCCGTTCACCGGGCCGGACCGGCCCCCTGGTCGTGCGTGGCGCGGCGTCGAACCTCATGCGTTCCCCCAGGTTGTGATTGGCCAGCATTAGTGTGCCTGACAAAGTATCAGGTGCAAACTAATTGCTTCTGGCATGATGGGGCGAAATCGGCCGAAGTGGACACGAGGGCATGGCGAGCGAGGACTTCGTTCCGGCGGCGTTGCGCCGGTTGTGGCGGATGTCCGAGCCCTCGCGCCTCGGGCGGCGACCGGCGCTGGACATCGACCGGGTCGTCACGACCGCGGTGGAGATCGCCGACCGCGACGGTCTCGGCGGCGTGACCCTGCCCAAGGTGGCCCAGGCGCTCGGCTTCACCGGCATGTCGCTCTACCGGCACGTCGGCTCGAAGGACGAGCTGCTCGTGCTCATGGCCGACCACGCGCTCGGCCCGCCGCCCGAACCGGCCGGCGAGGACTGGCGCGACGGACTGCGCGACTGGGCGTTCGGCCAGCGGGCGATCTTCCGGCGCCGGCCGTGGCTCGTGCAGGTGCCGGCGTCCGGACCGCCCTCCGGGCCGAACCAGGTCGCCTGGATGGAGGCCGCCCTGGTGGTCCTGGCCCGGACCGGTCTGGACTGGCCGCACAAGCTCGGCGTGCTGTCCCTGGTCGGCGGGTACGTGATCCACTCCGCCCGCCAGGACGGCGAGTTCACCGCGGCCAGGGCCGAGGGCCAGGAGCAGGCCGAGGCCGAACGCGACTGGGCGGTGGCCCTGGCCCGTCTCGTGCAGGGCGGCCGGTTCCCGGAGACCGCACGGCTGTTCTCGTCGACGTTGTTCTCCGCGCCGCCGGTCGTCGCCGGCGTGGACATGGCCGACGCCGACTTCTCGCTGGGCTTGGACCTCATCCTGGACGGCGTGGCCGCGCGGATCGCCCGCACCTGACCGCGCGACGGTCCTCCGTGCACGATCCTGCACGGACTCCTGCAACCGCTCGCTCTTCCGCGCGACCGCCGGTGATCGACATCCTGGCGTCATGGACCGATCCGACGTCATCGACACCTGCACCGCCATGGCCTGGCACGCCGACCACCGCGAGTGGGACCGGCTCGGCCGGGTGTTCGCCGACGAGGTGACCCTCGACTACACCAGCCTCAACGGCGGCGAACCGGTCACCCTGACGCCCGCGCGGATCATCGAGGGCTGGCGGGCCGGGCTGGGCGCCTACGCGGCGACCCAGCACCTGCTCGGCAACCAGCTGGTGACCGTCACGGGCGACACCGCGGTGTGCACCGCCACCGTCCAGGCCACCCATCGCAAGCCCGACGGCGCCCTGTGGACGCTCGGCGGCTTCTACCGCTTCGACCTGGTCCGCACCGGCGAGGGCTGGCGGATCGGTGGCGTGGTGCTGACGGTGGCGTGGAGCGAAGGTGAGCGGTGAGGCCGGCGGTGATCGCGGGCGTGGCCGCCGCCGTCCTGGTGGCCGGCGCGGCGGCGCTCGTGGCCGGTGACGACTTCCTGCGCGCGGTCGTCACCGACGCCGTCCACCCGGTTCCCCCGACGACCGCCTCGGTCGACACCCTCGACCCGGCGGCGCGGCGCTACCTGGACGCCGTCGCCGCAGGGGACGCCGACGCGGTGGCCGCCGCGTTCACGCCCGACGCCGTGGTGGTGGACGTCGGGCGGGAGATCCGCGGCCGGGACGCGATCCGCGCCTGGGCCGAGGCCGAGGTGGTCGGCGGCGCCTACACCCTGCTCGACCACGGCCCGCGGCCCGGCGGCGTCACCCTGCTCGTCCGCTTCCAGCCCGGCGGCGCGGGCGGTTTCCGCGCCGACTACGGCTTCGACATCACCGACGGCCTGATCACCAAGGCAACCCTGGAGTACGCATGGACAAGGTCACCTTCGACAGCGACGGCGTGACCCTCACCGGCAACCTGTTCCTGCCCGACGGCGTCGAACGGGCGCCCGGCGTGGTGGTCGCGGGCACGTGGACCAGCGTCAAGGAGCTGATGGCCGACCGCTACGCGCGGCGCCTGGCCGACCGCGGCTACGCGGCCCTGTCGTTCGACTTCACGGGCTTCGGCGAGTCCGCGGGCGAGCCGCGGGACGTGGAGGACCCGGCGCGCAAGGTCCGCGACATCCACCACGCGGTCGGCTTCCTGGCCGCCCACCCCGCCGTCGACGGCGACCGGCTGGGCGCGCTGGGCATCTGCGCCGCGGCGATGTACATGGCGGACAACACCGCCCGCGACCCCCGCGTGAAGTCCCTCGCCCTGGTCGCGCCGTGGCTGCACGACGCGGCGATCTGCGAGGTGGCCTACGGCGGCGCGGACGCGGTCGCGGAGAAGATCGAGATCGGCCGCGAGGCGCGCTCCCGCTACGACGAGACGGGCGAGATCGACTACGTGCCCGTGGTCAGCGCCACCGATCCCCGGGCCGCCATGCCCTACGACATCGACTTCTACCTCAACCCGGACCGCGGCGGCATCCCGTCGTGGCCCAACCGGTTCGCCGTCATGTCCTGGCCGGACTGGCTCACCTACGACTCCATCGCCCTCGCGCCGCGGATCACCCGGCCCACCCTGCTCGTGCACAGCGAGGACGCCGCCATCCCCGACGGCGCCCGCCGCTTCCACGCCGGGCTGACCGGTCCCGCGGACATCCTGTGGACTCAGGGCACGCAGTTCGACTTCTACGACCAGGAGCACCAGGTGACGCTGTCGGCCGACACCGCCGCCGCCCACTTCGGGAGGACGCTGCGATGATCCTCGTCACCGGAGCCACCGGCAACGTCGGCGGCGAGGTCGTCCACGCGCTGGCGCGGGCCGGCGCACCCGTGCGCGCCCTGGTGCGCGGACCCGTCGAACTGCCGGTCGAGCAGGTCGTCGGCGACCTGGACCGGCCGGACTCCGTCGACCCCGCGCTCGACGGCGTCCGCGGCGTCTTCCTGCTGCCCGGTTACCGCGACATGCCCGGACTGCTCCGCCGGATCGCCGCCGCCGGGGTCGAGCGGGTGGTGCTGCTGTCCAGCCAGGCCGCCGTGGCCACCGACACCGCCAACGCCGTGTCGGCCTACATGGTCGAGTCGGAGGCGGCGGTCCGGGAGTCCGGTGTGGACTGGACGTTCCTGCGGCCGGCCGCGTTCACGTCGAACGCCCTGCGGTGGCTGCCCCAGCTGCGCGCGGGCGACGTGGTGAGCGACGCGTTCGGCGACGTGCCCATCGCGTCGGTCGACCCGGCCGACATCGCGGCCGTGGCCGTCGCGGCGATGCTGGAGCCGGGTCACGAGGGCCGTGCCTACCCGCTGAGCGGGCCCGAGGCGCTCCTGCCCGAGGACCGGGTGCGGATCCTGGGCCGGGTGCTGGACCGTGACCTGCGCTTCCAGGCGTTGGGTGACGACGAGGCCAGGGAGCGGATGAGCGCCACCACGCCGCCCGAGTACGTCCGGGCGTTCTTCAGCTTCTACCGCGACCGCACGATCGACGAGACGACCGTGCACCCCACCGTGGAGCAGGTCACCGGCCGGCCGCCCCGCACGTTCGAGCAGTGGGCCACCGCCCACTCCGGGCTGTTCCGCTAGGAGGTTTCACGATCCTTCCTTCGTCGGGCAACCTCGGGGCACACGGGGTGCGTTCCTGGTTGTGTAGAGGCACGACACAGGAGGTCACCGAGTGAAACGGTCCGAGGAGAACGCGTACCGCGAGTACGTGACGGCTCGGATGGAGTCCATGCGGCGCGCCGCGTACCTCCTGTGCCGGGACTGGCACACGGCGGACGACCTCGTGTCGATCACCATCAGCAAGCTGTACCGGCACTGGCCGAGGGTCGGCCGGACGGCCGGCATCGACGCGTACGTCCGCAAGGCGCTGCTGCGCACTTGGTTGGACGAGAAGCGGAGGCCGTGGCGTCGGGAGCAGTCCGTGGAGGAGCCGCCCGAGCTGCCGACGGCGGCCGAGTTCGCCGTGGTCGACCGGGCCCAGCTGCTCGACCTGCTCGACGGGCTCCCGCCGCGGCGGCGGGCCGCCGTCGTGCTGCGCCTCTACCTCGACCTCTCGGTGGAGGAGACCGCCGAGATCCTCGGCTGCTCGGTGGGCACCGTGAAGAGCCAGACCGCGCGGGGGCTCGACACGTTGCGGACCGGCGCGGCGCAGGCGACCAGGGAGGGGTACTGATGGACAAGCAGCTGTTCGACGACGCGATCGGGGAGGTGCCGCCGTCCACGGTCGACGTGGACGCGGTCATCGCCCGCGGCCGCCGCGCGGTCCGGCTTCGCCGGGTGGCGAACCCGGCGGTCGCGGCCGGGGTGGCCGTCGTGGTGCTGACCGGCGCCGTCGCGTACACGCTGACCAGCGGTGACGGTGGGGGCACGCCGGTCGGTGGGCCGCCGGGCGCCACGACCACGGCGTCGCCGTCCTCGACCACGCAGCACCAGCCGGCCGGCTCGAAGGTCGGCACGCCGTCGGTGGACACGGTGGACGTCAAGGTGCCACCGCCCCAGTGCGGGGGCAGGCTGGAGCCCGCGGCCGAAGCAGCCGCGCGGCTGACCCAGGCGACGACGGACGCGGTCAAGGCACAGCGGCCGGACCTGGAGCTGTCGGCCAACCCGGCGGGCGACTACCCGGCGGGCACGCCACACGGGCCGCTCGACTACCACCAGCTGAACCCGACCGACCCGGGTGTCGAGGTGTCCATCTGCGACACCAACGCCACCTTCGAGGCGTGGGCGACCACGACGACGGCCGACGGGAGCGGGAACATCTTCGTCCTCATGGAACCGACCTGGCACGACGGCCTGGGCCCCCTGTGCGACTACCCCGGCCTCGGGATCCGGATCTTCTGCGTGACGGAGACCGGCCCCCGTGGGGAGGAGATCATCAAGCAGACGGCGGACATGGGGGGCGGCATCACCATGCACCAGGTGCTGGTCCACCGGGAGGACGGCACGCGGGTCCTCGTCCAGGCCGAGAACGTCGGCACCTCCGGCAAGTCCGGTAACGCGCCGACCGCGTCGAAGCCGCCGCTGACCCTCGACCAGCTGGTCGCGATCGGCGTCGACCCGGAACTGACCATGTTCCCGGGCTAGCGCCCGCGCTCGACGACGTCGCGGAGAGGGGCGAGGTCGGGGTCGAAGGACGGTGGTCTGCCGCCGGCCTTCGGCCCCTTGGCCTGCGGGCACTCCGCCATGCGGCGGGTGTGCGGCGTGCCTACAGTACGGCGAGTGCTTCCCAGGGGGCCGCCGCGTCCCAAGGGGGCCGCGTCGGGCCGAGAGGAGTCGCCGGTGGCCACTGGTGCGCAGGAGCCCGAGGCCGGGTGGGTGCCGGTCGAGCACCGCGTCCTCGGGCTCGACCGGCGGACGTTCACGCCCGCCTTCGTCGTCCTGGTGATCTCGTTGGGGCTGATCTACGGGCTGCCGGCGCTCAACGCGGCGATCCCCTGGCACAACGAGATCCGGGCCGGTGACGTGCTGGACCTGGGTGACGGCGCGACGGCGGTGCCGCCGGTCGGCTGGCACCTGGAGAGCGGCACCCTGGTCGGCGAGGGGCAGGAGAACCCGGTCGGGCTCCAGGCGCTGCTGGCCTCGGGCGGGGCGACGGTGGAGCTGCGGGGCGCCGCCTTCAAGGGCGCCGCGGAGCAGTTCCTCGACCAGGTCCAGCGCTCGCAGGGCGACGACGTGCCCGGCGTGGGCGGGTCCCGCGCCACGCTGACCACCGACGCGGGTGTGGTGGGCGTCGCGCAGAGCTACACCGGTCCGAGCGGCGACGGGCTCGACGTGGCGTTCAAGGTGGCCGTCGGCGCGGACGGGCCGGCCGAGGCGGCACCCGCGCTGCTGGTCCGGGTCCGCACCTCGCCGGGCCAGTTCGAGCGCTACCGGGGCGCGGTGGCGGCGTTGCTGCGCAGCATCACGCCCGGAGACCGACGATGAGCGACGTCGCCGCGGGCAAGGCGGCACAGCTGGCCGCGATCGAGCAGTCCGGGTGGGGCCTGCCGTTCCGGTTCCTCCAGCCGCACAACGCGGCGTTCTGGGTGTACCTGCTCGGTGTCGGCGGCGGTGCGCTGACGATGCTGCGCTACTTCGGCCAGGGCGGCGGGTTCTACGCGCCGGCGCTGACCGGGGGCGTGCTGCTGTTCGGGCTCTACCTGGTGCCTTGGCTGCTGCTCCTGCGCCACCACAACCGCTACACCCGCCAGCCCGCGGGCCTGTTGGCGACCGGGTTCGCCTGGGGCGGGGTGGCCGCGACGTTCTGGATCGCCCTCCCGGCCAACACCGCGTTGCTCGACATCTGGGCGAAGGTCGGCGGCACCGGGTTCGCCGCCGACTGGGCGGCCGGGCTGAGCGCGCCGATCAGCGAGGAGCTCGGCAAGGCGCTCGGGCTGGTGCTGCTCATCGGTCTGGCCCCGCGTTTGGTCCGCAACGCCTACGACGGGTTCATCATCGGCGCGTTCATCGGCCTGGGGTTCGAGGTCTTCGAGGACGTGCTGTACGTGTTCAACGGCGCGACGCAGAGCTTCGGCGTCGACCAGTTCAGCTCGTCGCTGCAGGTGTTCCTCCTCCGGGGCGCATCCGGGATCGTGTCGCACGCGTTGTTCAGCGCGATCTTCTGCACCGGCCTGATGTGGGTGCTGGGCCGCGCGCCCGGCGAGCGCAACGTGCCGCGCGGCATCCTGGCCATGCTCACCGCGATGGTGTTCCACTTCGCGTGGGACGACCTGGCGGGCCTCAGTGGCGGCGGCGCCCTGTTCGTCGTCCTGCTCCCGCTCGTCGTGGTCGTCGAACTGGCCACCCTGTTCTCCGTCCTGCGGCACGCCGCACGGCGGGAACGCGCCTGGATCCGGGACCTGCTCGAACCCGAGCTCGCGACCGGAGCCGTCGACCCGCCTCTGCTCCACGCCGTCAGCGGCCTGCGCAAGCAACGCAAGGCCTACCGCAAACACCTGCACAGCCGCCGCCGGGCACGACACCTGATCGAGGGGGCGCAGGACCTGGCCCACGAGATCGCCCGCGCACGCGGTGAGGAAACGCCCCACGTCGCCCGCGCCCGAGCCGAACTCCTCCGCCTCCGCACCATCCCCTGACCCAACCCGCCCGCACGACGGAACCTGCACGGCGACCACGTCCGGGTTCGCGGCCACGAGCAGCCGGCCTTGCTCATCTTTCGCTACATCCTCGTGATCACACGCTGAACCGGATGTGGACGGTGCGGTGGCACTGGCCCGCGGCGACGGCCCGCTAACCCTCCGGCCCGAGCGTGTCGAGGGGACGGCTGGGGTACCCCTACGGCGACAACAAGACCTACGACGCCGCCAACTTCGGCATCTTCAAGCAGAACTGGTACATGCCGCGCAACAAGTGCGACCGCTGCCGCGGCCAGACGAGCAACCAGTGGAACAACGGCGCGGCGCTCGACAGCAACCTCTCCGCCCACATCTCGTGCCTGCACCAGAGCCAAAACGCCTACGGCAGCCCCCGCGTGGTCACCGCGGTGCCCTGCCGCGGACTCGTCGACCGCGCAGGTGGGCTGTGATGTGCGCGGATCGGGTGCATTCCGGCGTTGCGTGCGGTAGATCTTTCGCTCAGGTGGTGGGGCAACGGAGGGGTGCCGATGGCGGGGTTCGATTCTTCCCGGGGCGTACGGCTGCGGCTGTTAGGGCGCTTCGTCGTCAAGACGTGGCGGGAGACCAACTCCTCGCTGCGGACAGGTGCGTGGGTCCTGTGGACAGCGGGCGGCGTCCTCGCCGTCACGGGCGTGTTCCTGGACGTTCTCGGGTGGTGGAGCTCCCTGCCGTTCCTGACGAACCTGCTGACCACCGTGACCGGCGGGCTCTTCGGCGTGCCGATCGTGGTGCTGCTGATCCAGCGCCTGTCGAAAGACGAGTTCGAGACCCACGTGGCCGAGGAGCTGCGACAGTTGGCGGAGCGCCAAGAACAGCTCCTCGCGCTGCGCAGGCGAGCGATGACAAGCCTGCGACAATCCACGGTGGCTGAGCGGACCCGCGACGAACGGGCCGGAGCCGAGCCCGTCCCCCGCGAGCCGATCCCCCGCGACTTCGAGATCTACCTGCGGTTCCTGGACAGTCGCATGCCCGCTGCCACGGATCCGGACGTTCGGAGTCTGCAGACCGCGTTGCGCGCCGCGTCGGCGACCGTCCCGCCGCGTGGATCCATCTCGACCGACGCCGCGGCAGCGATGCGTACCGCGCTGTCGCTGTGGCGGGACGTGGTGCGGCCGGTGTCGGTGACGATGATGCGAGCGGACTGGCTGGAGCTGCGCGGGAAGATCCCAGCCGGGGACGCCGCCCGTGCCAAGGCCGAGATCGCCCGCTTCTCCGCCGCGATCGCAGCCGCCCGCAACCCCGACCACAGCTGGTACGAGCAGGCCTCGGCGCTGGTGGACGCCTCCGGGCGCAGGACTCCGCGCCGGTCCGTGGCCCGGCTGTTCGAGCAGGGCAGGGCCACCTTCGAGGCACTGCTGGAACTGCGGCACGCGCTGGACGCGCTCAAAGCCGCCCTGACCGGGCCTGCCGCCGGCGGCTGAGACCGCTCGCGACCGGGTGTCGGTGCGGAGGCGTCGCCGGACTGTCGGCACGCGCGTCCGGCCGACCTGCGACCCCGTTCGCATGAACTCAGGCACCGGCCCAGCGGTCGAGGAACTCGTGGCCCGTG
The DNA here is from genome assembly GCF_040295345.1 of Actinosynnema sp. NPDC002837. Classification (NCBI taxonomy): domain Bacteria; kingdom Bacillati; phylum Actinomycetota; class Actinomycetes; order Pseudonocardiales; family Pseudonocardiaceae; genus Actinosynnema; species Actinosynnema sp. NPDC002837. Next base: position 49,858 of record NZ_JBEOVG010000007.1, on the reverse strand, counting down.
CGCACGACGTGCTCGGACCACTCGGTGCCGCTCGCCCACGTGAGGTTTCGCAACACGCAGTGCGCCGCGTAGACCGCCAGCGCGCCGCGGTCGGTGGTGCGCAGGATCTCCTCCCCCAGCCGCTCGCGGACCCCCGGCTCGGCCTTCGGCCAGGCCGCCAGGTCCCAGTCGACGGTCACCAGGTCGTAGGAGGCGTCACCGGTGCGGCACGACCGCCAGTCCAGCACCGCCGTCACCCGACCGCCGTCGACGAGCACGTTGGCAGGCCCGAAGTCGAAGTGGACCAGGTCGTCCGGGACCCGCTCGGGCAGCGGCGCCGCGGCGGCCGACGCGCGCAGGCGGGACAGCAACTCCGAAACCGGCTGCTCGCCTCCCACCAACGCCGAAGGCCGGCACAGCGGCGACCGATCCTCGAACAACCCGCCCAGGACGAGGTCCCACCACTCCCCGCCCGCCCCCGAACCGGCTCCCCGCTCGTGGCCGACCACCGCGATCAACTGCTCCAGCGTGACGTCGTCGACGTGCTCGACCGGGTTGCCCGCCACGAACTCCTGCAGCTCGAACCACAACTCGCCCACCCGTCCGGCGGCGACCTGGCGCGGAATCGGGCAGCCCGCCGCCCGCAGCCTCGCCAGCGCGGGCTCCACGTGCGTCTCGGCGTGCCGGGCCTCCCGTCCCCAGGGCAACCACTTGAGCACCAACCGGGCGCCGTCCGGCCCGGTCACCTCGTAGGCGCCCTCATCGCCCTTGGCGAACCTGCCGACCAGCGTCAGCGCCAAGCCGCGCTCCCGCCGCACCAGCCCGATGACCTCGTGGACCCGCACGTCGATGTCCGGCATACCGGGGTGTGCCTCCTGCCTGTCCTCGGGCACGGGCCGCGCGCCCGTCAGCCGTCCTTGCTCTGGTGTCCACGCACGCTGGACCCGGGTCACCGGCGACACGCGCACAGGCAGTCTCCTCGGCCGACCTGCCGGTGCGTCATCGGCTCCACGGCACGTGCGTGACCGCTTCCGGGCGCAGGGGCCACTGGGCCGTGGTGAGGCTGAGCCGATCGACGTAGGGGAACCGGTCGTCCGCGTCGCGGGGCGGGTCGCCGCGGACGAAACAGCGGTGCAGCAACAGTTCCCGGCGTTGGTCCAGCGGGACGTCGTCGTCGGGACCGTCGCCCGCGGGGACGGGAGGGTCGGCGCCGATGTCCACCTCGCCGTCCCAGTTGAGGTGCAGACCTTCCTCGTCGGAGTAGAACCGGGGGAAGCTCGTCCGCCACTGCGACTGGGAACCCCACCCGTGGGACAGGTCGTTGGTCGGCCGCTGACCCCGGCGGAAGGTGAAGTACAGCACGGAGGTCGTGGCCACGGTGGCGTCGATCAGGTGCCGCGGCGCCCTCACCCGCACGCCGGCTCGGCTGAACAGCAGGTCACCGAACCAGAAGCCGGGCCACAGCACCTCCTCCACGGTCACGCTCGTCGCGGACGGGTCCTGCACCACGGCGACGATCTCGTGGTGGAACGGGGAGAACGCCTCGACGTGCCCGAACGGGGTAAGCCCGACGGCGGTGAAGAACTCCGTGTGCACCGCGTGTGCCGGCGGGCACGTGCGGATCCGACCGACGCCACCCTCGACGACGGCACGTCCACCGGTGACGCCGACCTCGCCGTGCAGGGCGATCAGGTGGTCGCTGACCCGGCTCAACGCGTACAGCTCCAGCATCAGCCACAGCTGCTCGTCGTCCACGGTGTACCCGCCGGCCGGTATCCGCTCCCGCGTGCGCAGCGGCGCCAACCCCGCCAAGTGGTCGGCCACCGCCCGCCGCTCACCGCTCAGGAACCGCCGCCGCGCGTCGACGTCGTCCTCGTCGTGCAGAGCCTCGTACAGCCAGCGGAAGTACCCCCAGTCGAGTGCCACCGCACGATCATGACCCAACCGGCCCACACCGACAACGACAATCGGCCGCCGTCGTCGCTCGTGGGCACGGGTCAGCCGGCGCGGGGACCGAGGATCGGCGCGGCGACCTGGTCCAGGACGTGCCAGGCGTTGCGCCAAGCCACCTTCACCTCGGGCTCGACGGTCGCGTCGCGCAGGAGCGCCACGAGGTACGGGTGCAGGTCGCCGATCGCGTACTGCATGAACACCTCGGCGCAGAACTCGCTGAAGCTCCCCGCCTGGTACTTCTGCCGCTGGTCGCCGTCCAGCCGGTTGCCCTTGGGGTCACGCCACAGCTCCAGGCCGAGCAGGCGGTCCCGGTGCCGGCGCAGCGTCAGCCAGGCGTGGTAGAACGCCTTGGCGTCGAGCGACATCAGGTTCCAGTAGTCGTGGACGCGTCGGAGGTCCCGGCCGTGCTGCGCCAGGACCAGGTGCTCGGCCCGACCGGGTGGCAGGGGGTCGTACTTCGCCGGGAGACCGGCCACCTCGCCCCGGGTCAGCTCGGGCGGCATCGGCCGGTCGGCCAGGAGGGTCGGTTCGAACGTGGCGTGACCCGTCTCGTGCACCAGCAGGCGGATGAACACGCCGGGCGGCGTGGCGATCATGCCGGACAGGTGGATCGTGTCGGCCTCGTACAGCCCGCCACCCCTGCCGTCCGCGCGGGACGACCTGAACGCGACGCGGCACTTGCCGGTCAGGACGCCCCAGAACCGCGGGTACGCCTCGAGGAAGGCCATGACGGCCGCCGCGTGGGGCAACGGGAGGTCGAGGTCCGGCTCACCGACGAGGTCGCACAGGGCCGTCGACTTCGGCTTGGCGGCGAGCAGCGCCGAGATGATCGCGGCGTGCGGTTCGCCCGGGTCGAGGACCGCGGCCCCGTCGGAGATCGCCAGGTAACGCTCTTTGATCTTCGCGACGCCCGCGCCCAGCGTCACCGCGGTCATCCCCGCCCCACCGCTCGCGATGACGAGCTGGGTGATGCCGCCGTCGGTGGTGTCCGCGACCCGGGTCTGGAGCTTCAGGGGGTCGAACGCCGGGAACAGGGTGCCGTCGAACGTGTCGTGCCCGACCACCGCCGCCGGGCTCGCGCCCTGCGGCGCGGACCCCCGGTCCACCGTCGCCCCGTGCTGGACGGCGTCGAGCAGCGCCTGCGCCTGTCGGCGGACCGCCGCCCGTTCGGCGGGCGTCGACGGCGCCGCCATGTCGGCGAGCATGTCGTCCAAGTCTAAGTCGTCCCCGTTGGGCTCCACGGAATCCCCTTTCACCGCACGCCTTGTGCCGATTCCGGGGAACCCTAGTCGCCGGCACGTAGCCGGTGCCCGTGCCACGCGGGGACGGGCGCCGGCGACGTCGTGCGCGCCGTTGGGCACCAGGACACGACCGCTCAACCCGAACGTCGTTCGCCTATACGATGCGCGGGTGAAGATCGACGACTGGTGGGCCGTGGTCGAACGAGCCCGCATCGCGGTCGGTGAGCGCGCGGGAGACCGCAACCACGCGGACGATCCGCTGCCCGACGCGCTGACCGACGAGCTCTCGAAGCTCAGCCCTGACGACGTCGTCGACTGGGAGATCACCTTCATCCAGGTCACGGACTCGGCGTACCGCCACCCGTTGTGGCACGCGGCGTACCTGATCGAGGGCGGCTGCGGTGACGACGGGTTCATGGACTTCCGCGACGGGCTCATCCTCCAAGGCCGGGACGTGTTCACCCGCGCGGTCGACGACCCCGACACGCTCGCCGACCTGCCCGTGGTCCGCGCGATGGCCGGTGAGGACGGCGACGGCTGGCTCGGCTTCCAGGCGATCAGCACGTGCGTCGAAGAGGCGTACCGACGCGTGCGCGGCGAAACGGAGTCGTTCCACGAGGCCGTCGACCAGGCGCTCGCCACGTTGACGCGGCCGGACGAACCGGCGGGACCGAGCTGGCACTGGTCCGACGACGACGCGTTCCGCGAGCACCTGCCCCGGCTGTCCGCGCTGTTCCTGTCCTGACGCTCAACGGGTCGACCGGGTCGAGGTATCACCCACCGCGTCCCAGAGTTCCGACGAATGACTCCTGACCACCGGCGGTTCGCTGTGACAAGGTGTCGCGACTCGAACTGTCCCTGTGGGAGGAGACACCCTTGAGACCCAGACGATTAGCCCGGCGCGCGCTCTCCGTGGCCGGGGCGGCGGTGATGGCGTTGGCCATGACCCAGCCCGCGACCGCCCAGCCGCACGACACCGACTACACCGTCCTGGTGGAGGCCGGCGCGTCGACCCAGGCCGCACGTGCCGCCGTCCGCGCCGCCGGCGGACGGGTCACCGCGGAGAACACCGCGGTCGGCACGCTGACCGTGAAGGCGCCGGCCACCGGGTTCGTCCAGCGCGTCACCGCCGCCGACGCGGTGTTCGGCGCGGCCCCGGTGCGACCGATCGGGCAGGCGCCCGGGATCGGCGGACAGCGGACCCGCGAGTGGCACGACGTCGAGAACGAGCACGTCGGCGCCGCGACCAACCCCAAGGCCCCGACCACGCCCCGGACGACCGCGGACGGCCTGGACCCGCTCGACGACGCCCTGTGGGGCCTGCGCCTGGTGCGCTCCGACATCGCCCGCGTCCGGCAGGCCGGTGACCAGCGGGTCTACGTCGGCGTGCTGGACACCGGCGTGGACGGCACCCACCCCGACATCGCGCCCAACTTCAACCGCGCGCTGTCCCGCAACTTCACCATCGACATCCCGAACGACTCCAACGGCGGCGTGTTGGACGGGCCGTGCGAGTTCCGCGGCTGCGTCGACCCCGCCGACCGCGACGACGGCGGCCACGGCACCCACGTCGCGGGCACCATCGGCGCGGCGGCCAACGGCTTCGGCGTGTCCGGCGTCGCCCCGAACGTGTCGCTGGTCAACATCCGAGGCGGCCAGGACTCCGGCTTCTTCTTCCTCCAGCCCGTCGTGGACGCGCTGACCTACGGCGCCGACGTCGGCCTCGACGTGATCAACATGTCGTTCTTCGTCGACCCCTGGTACATGAACTGCACGGCCAACCCGGCCGACAGCCCCGAGGCGCAGATCGCCCAGCGGACCACGATCGCCGCCATCCAGCGCGCGCTGAACTACGCGCACGGCAAGGGCGTGACGCTGATCGGCGCGGGCGGCAACAACCACGAGGACCAGGGCAACCCGCGGACCGACGTGGCCAGCCCGAACTACCCGCCGGGCTCCGCCTACCCACGCCCGGTCGACAACACCACGTGCCTCAACCTCCCCACCGAGGGCGACCACGTCATCTCGATCTCCGCGCTCGGCCCGTCGACGGCCAAGGCCGACTACTCCAACTACGGCGTCGAGCAGACCGCCCTGTCCGCGCCCGGCGGCTACTTCCGCGACGGGTTCGGCACGGACTGGTACCGGACGAACGAGAACCAGATCCGTTCCGCCTACCCGCGCAACGTGGCGCTGACGGCGGGTGACATCGACGCCGACGGCACCATCACCGCCAAGGGCCAGGCAGCCGGGGTGGCCAAGTACTGCGACGCGACCACCTGCGGCTTCTACCGCTACGCACAGGGCACGTCGATGGCCGCGCCGCACGCCGCGGGCGTGGCCGCGCTCGTGGTCAGCCAGTTCGGCAAGCGCGACCGGGCACACCCCGGCACGCTGACCATGTCGCCGGACCAGGTCGAGGCGGTGCTGTACGGCACGGCCACGCCGCGGGCGTGCCCCGAGCCGCGGACCGTGTCCTACGAGAACGTGGGCAGGCCGGCCGAGTTCACCGCGACCTGCGTGGGCGACACCGCGTTCAACGGCTTCTACGGCCACGGCATCGTGGACGCCTACGGCGCCGTGACCCGCGGCGGCGACTTCCTCTGACGGTCGGTCGCGAGTCACGGGTCCGGGACGACCGGGCCCGTGATTCGCGGCTGGGCCAGGCCGGGGCCACCGCGGTCAGGGCAGCGTCCGCGCCGACGCGCCGCTCAGGTTCGCGCGAAGTTCGGTTCGGCCGCTTCCAGTCGCGGCACCGCGAGGCCCAAGCGCCGTGCTTCCGCCAGCACGTCCCGGCAGACTTCCCGCGGCTCCCGAGCGTCGGGGTCGGAGTGCACCTCGAAGCTCGTGCGCACCGGTGGGACATGCGCGGTCAGCCAGGCCAGCACGCGGGCCGTCAGCCAGGCGGGCGCCCGGAACAGCAGCCCGCCGCGCCGGTGACGTCGCAGGTCGAGGCCGCGCGCTTCGAGGAGCGGCAGGAGTTCGCGGCTGGTCAGCAGCGCCTCGCGCAAGTCGCCCGCCGCCCCGGCCAGCTCGGCCAACGACCCCCGCCGCAGGCCCTGCGCGTGCAGGCCGGCGTCCGCCACGAAGTGGATCCACAGCCAGCCGCGGAAGTCGGGTCGCTCGCGCGGCCGGAAACCGGCCTCGCGAAACGCCTGGCGCACGGCCCGGCCACGGTCGGTCGGGGGTTGATCGAGGGTGCCGAAGACGACCGCCGGCAGCAGCGTGCCGCGCAGCACGCCGTCCTCGCCGAAGCCGCCACCGGCTTGGGGGAAGCCCCACACGACCTGCTCCACCGGGAGTGCGCCGATCGCGGCCAACGGCTCGGCCCAGACGTTGCCGAAGACCAGGACGGTGGCCCGGCCGACGCGCGGCGCCAGGAAAGCCGCCGCCTCCGCGAGGCGGTAGTGCGGCACGCTCAGCACGATCAGGTCGAAGTCGTGGTCGGGCTCCAGTTCCTCGCGGTAGCGCACCGGCCACCGCTCGACGACGCGCGGCCCCCACACCCGGCGCCGCGTGTCGTGCAGCTCGAGGTCGACCGCTTCCCCGTACGTCGCCGCACGACCCGGGCGGACGTAGAACTCGACGTCGTGCCCCGCCTGGTGCAGGGCCCAGCCGTGGACGGTGGCGATCGCGCCCCGGCCGAACATCAGGATCTTCAAGGTGCACCTCGTGGGGTACGATCGATCTGGAGATCATCTCCGCTTTCCAGAATATGGAGGTCATCTCCATTTGTCAACGCGAGGTAGCGCATGACCGCCGACAAGCCGCTGCGGGCCGACGCCCGACGCAAGCGCGAGGCCCTGCTCGCCAAGGCACGGGAGGTCTTCGACGCCGGCGAGTTCTTCGACCTGCGCTTCGACGACTTCGCACGCCTGGCCGGGGTGGGCACCGGCACGCTGTACCGCCACTTCCCCACCCGCGAGGCGCTGGCCGAGGCGGTTTACCACGGGGAAGTCGCCGCGCTGTGCGACCGCGCCCGCCAACTGGGGGCCGCGCTGCCCGCCGCGGAGGCGTTGGCGACCTTCCTCCGCGGCGTGGTCGACCACCTGGATACCCACAAGGGCCTGGCCCGGACGCTGGCCACGCTCATGGCCGATCGCACGGGCGCCCTCGCCGAGGGCAGCCGAGCGCTGGAGCAGGCTGTCACCGACCTGGTGGCCGCCGCCGTGCGGGAGGGCGCCGTCCGCGAGGATGTGGGCGCCGGCGCCGTCATGATGGCGTTGCACGGCATCGGCGCGGCCCATGACCGCCCCGATTGGCGGGCCGAGGCCGACGGTGTCATCACCCTCGTCCTGGACGGGCTGCGCCGCCCGCACTAGATCCGACAGCCCACAGCCCGACCGGTCACCTCGGGGTGACGTCCTCCCAGTCCGGCGGCGGCTCGTCCAGGGCGTTGACCTTCACGATGTGCAGCGTCACCGCGGACCGCGTCTCACCGTTCGGCTCGTACCGGCGGAAGTCGGGGTAGTAGTACTTCGGCGAGACCTGCCGCTCCAGCACCATCTCCGGGTCGGCCGCCAGTTCGGCGTCGGCCCTGATCTCCAAGGCCCGGAACTGGTTGCGCGGGTCCAGGATGAACAACGTGACCCGCGGGTTGGCGCGCATGTTCTTGACCTTCTGCCGCTTGTCCAGCAGCCACATCTTCACCGTCCCCTCGCCCTCGTCGTAGATGAACCACGTCGCGGTGACCTGCGGACGACCGTCGCTCCCGATGGTCGACAGCGCGGCGGTCTGCACGTCCAGCAGATCGCGGTGCGATTCCGGTATTCGAACTATACCGTCCATGACACTCCCCCCTTAGTGCGCCTGAGACCTGATGATAGGCCGCCAATGGCAACTCCGCGAGGGGCTTTCGCAAGCCCGATCCGAAGGCGAGTCCGTTATGGCGACGTCACCGGGAAAAATGGAACTCAATCCACATCGGGTTGAATATTTCAGCGCTCGCGGTCAGCGGATGATTCCGGTCGCGAACCTCCGGGAGGCGGTCGCGACGACCGCCCGACAAGGCGAAGAACTACGGCGTCGACCTGGGCGCGAACCCCGCAGTGCAATTCATGTAGACAATTCCGCGAAAGCGAGACGGAAGAATCAGTTATCCATTACACGCCGCCCGGCCGCGACCGGGAATGTGCGCCGTCCGGCGGGGGCAGACCGGCTCCCGCGCCGCCGAACGGCACTGGCCGTTGGGCTGTACGGCGCACCGGAGGTACTTTCGGGAAGAATCGCGACCAATAGCACGAAAGTGTTTCGACAATGCTTGTGGCACGGTGCCGGGCGCTGCTAGGACTGATCGACTACCGGTCGATCCGAGGGGGCCACATGCGCTTGGCGAAACTGCTGTTACCCGCCCTGGTGGCGGCGGCCCTCGCCGCACCGGTCACGGCGACGGCCCACGCCCGACAAGCGCCGGACTCGCCGCCGCGGCCGGGGTGGGCGATCACCGGCACCGGGCTGACGTGGACGGCGACCTCCCCGATCCCGCCCGGTGGCGCGGCGGTCGAGTTCTGGGACGGCGACCGGCTGCTGGGGCTGCCGCGACCGTCCGCGGACCTGCGCACCTACTCCCTGGACGCGGCGGAGGTCGAGGACGTCGACACGCTCCAGGTGCGGCTGTCGGGCACCCGTCTGGACGTCGAAGAGCCCACTCCCCCGTCGGCCGAGGCGGTCGCGGCGTCACCCGCGCCCTTGCCCGCAGGGGACAGCGATCCCGGCAGGCCCGGCCCGTTCGCCACCTCCACCGGCGAGTACGAGCTGGACCCGATCACCATGCCCGGCTACGCGGCGCCGCTGGAGCTGGCGGCCGTGGTCGTCGCGCCGGTCGACGCGCCGGGCCGCCGCCCGCTGGCGCTGTTCCTGCACGGCAGGCACATCACCTGCTACAACGGCACCGAGATGGTGCTGGCGTGGCCCTGCCCGGCGCCCGCCAAGCCGGTGCCGAGCCACCGGGGCTACCTGCAAGCGCAGCGGCTGCTGGCCTCGCAGGGCTACGTGACGGTGTCCGTGTCGGCCAACTCCGTCAACGCCCACGAGGACCTGGACCTGGAACAGGGCGCGGGCGCGCGGTCCGCGCTGGTGCGCGCGCACCTGGCGCGGTGGGCGGACTGGGCGGGCGCCGGCCGGGCCTCCGCGCCCGACGTGGTCCGCGCCGCGCCGGTCGCCGACCTGGACAAGGTCGTCCTGGTCGGGCACTCCCGCGGCGGTGAGGGCGTCAACCGGGCCGCGGTCGACAGCCTCTCCCCGCCGGCCCCGGGCAGCGGCCACGACGGCCCGGTGCGCTGGACGATCAAGGGCAACCTGCTGATCGGTCCGACGGTCTTCGCGCACAACCCGGCGCCGGACGTGCCGTCGGTGACGATCCTGCCGGGCTGCGACGGCGACGTCGCCGACCTCCAGGGTCAGCTGTTCGTGGACGCCACCCGCGGGGTGAGCAGAGGGGCCGCGCTGCACAGCGCGCTGTACTTCGTCGGCGCCAACCACAACTACTTCAACACCGAGTGGACGCCCGGTCAGGCCGAAGCCCCGGCCAACGACGACTTCCGCTCCCCGCCCGAGGACCCGGTGTGCTCGCCGGGAACGCCCACCCGGCTCACGCCGGAGCAGCAGCAGACCGCCGCCGCGACCTACATCGCCGCGGCCGCGCGCCTGTTCGTCACGGGCGACCGGCGGGTGCTGCCGCTGCTGGACGGTTCGGGCGTCCGCGCTCCCTCGGCCGACCCGGCGCGCGTGCTCGCCCACGCCGTCGGCGGCGCCCGCACCCCGTTCGTCGTGCCCGACGAGGCGACCTCGGCGAGCGGCTCGGCCCGGGTGTGCGCGCAGGTCTCGGCGGACCCGGCCACGGCGTGCGTCGACCCGGTCGAGACCCGTCCGTCGCCGCACTTCGCCCGGTTCAACCGCATCGTGCCCGAGTCGGGGCGGTCCGCCGTGGCGCTGGGGTGGACCGCCGACGGGCAGGCCGCGACCGTGCGCCCCGGCGCGCCGGTGTCCCTGGCGGGGTCACGGCAGCTGGCGCTGAGGGTGGCCGTGCCGCCGAACAGCGCGACCACCCGCTTCGACGTGGCCCTCACGGACGCGGCCGGGCGCCGGGCGGTGCTGGGGTCGGTGACGCTGGACGGGCTCCCCGCCACCGCGCGGATCTCCGCCCGCTGGGCGCAGGAGCTCCGGGTGCCGCTGCCGGCGCGGGGGATCGACCTGCGTCGCGTCACCGGGCTGGAGCTCGTGCCGCACGGCGGTTCCGGGCAGGCGTGGCTCATCGACGCCCACGGGTACGCCCCCGGCCTGCCCGACCCGCGGCCGGTCGCGCTGCCGCGCGTCGACGTGGGCGCGTTGACCGTCGTGGAGCGCGACTCGGGCGTGCAGACCGTCCGGTTCCCGGTCTCCGTCACCGGGAGCGGCGCGGGGGCGGTGCGGGTGTTCGTCCAGAACGAGGGCGACAACGCCTACACCGAGCGGTTGGTGGCGGTCGAGCCGGGCGAGGGCGAGCTCGAGGTCCCGGTGCAGGTCACCGGCAACACCCGCTGGAACCTGGACGCGAGGCGCACGGTGCTGGTCAAGGCGGTGCGGGGCGCGGTCGTCGGCCGTTACGCGGACCGGCTGACGGTGTCGAACGACGACCCGGCGCCGACCTTCACCGCCACCCCCGTCACCGACGTGGTCGCCGAGGGCGGCACCTTGACCTGGCGGGTGACGCTGTCCGCGCCGGTCGACCGGATCATCACGGTCCCGGCTCGGCCGGCCGCCCCGGAGGGGGTCGAGCTGTCCACCACGGACGTCGACGAGCTGTGGTTCCGCCGCAACGTCACCTTCGAGGAGCCGCTGCCCTCGCGGCCGTTGTCGACCACCCGAGTGCAGCCGATCGCCGCTTTCCCGCGCGGTGAGCTGAGCGCGCTGCTGACCGTGCCGACGGTGACCGACGCGGAGGCCGAGCCGGTCGAGCGGATCCTGTTGGACCTCTCGTTGTTCTCCTCCACCGCGTCGGTCACCGGCGCGGTCACCGACAGCACGCCAGCCGGGCCGTGACCGACGGGCGCCGTCGTCGACCCGATGCATGGTCGACACCCATCCAGGTCGCCCGCGGACCACTGGCCGCGGGCGAGTGAACACCGAGAGGACACCGAACTTGCGCACGACTTGGAGACCATCCCGCGTCACCGCCTTATCCCTGATCTCGGTCCTGGTGGCGGCCGGGGCGCTGACGGGGGCCGCGGGGCCCGCGTCGGCGGAGACGACCGCGGTGCGACTGGACTACACCTGCACGACCTCCCTCGGCCCGACCGCCCAGGTGACCGTGTGGGTCGTCGGCGGCCTGCCCGACGACGGCGCGGGCCCCAACAGCGTCGCCCGCCACGAACCCGCCTACATCGACGTGGACCTCGACCTGCGTGAGCTGCGCCCGGTGATCGCGTTGGCCGGCGGGGTGCGCGTGGACGGCGACAGCACCGCGGTGCTCGACGCGACGATCACCGGCCCGGACGGGACCCGGACCACCCAGGCCCCGGTCACCTTCGCGCCCACGTGGGTGACCGACGTCCGAACGGCCGCGCTGCGGGCCAGAGGCGCCTTCCCCGTGCAGTCGCTGAGCACGGCGGGCTACTACGACCTGCACGTGGACGACCTGGCGCTGACCTTGCGCCCCGAACGCGCCGACGGCACGCCCCTCGGCACCGTCACCGCGTCCTGCTCGCACGACCCGGCGCAGAACGACCTGCTGGGCACCGTGTTGTCGCAGTTCGCCGTCTTCGACCGGCCGCTGCGCCCGACCGGGCTGCGGGTGGTCTCGACGACCCCGACGTCCGTGACGCTGGCCTGGGAAGCCTCTCCCTGGTGGAACCCGACCCTGGGCTACGAGGTGTACCTGGACGGAGGCCACACCGGCATGGTCACGGAGAAGCAGGTGACGCTGACCGGCCTGACCCCCGACCGCCAGCACCGGGCGAAAGTCGCCACCACCGACGTGCGGGGCAGCCGTTCGCCCAAGAGCCAGGGCCTGATCTTCACCCTCCCGCCGGCCTGACCCGCGCGACCGCGCCGATCACCGGGGTCCGCCACGTCGGCGGACCCCGGTGCCACGACCGGTGTGCCCGCCGACCGACGGCGAGTGCGGCAGGCGTTCGTCCGCGAACCCGTCACCCGTGCCGCCGGCAGCGTCAGAGGACGAACGCGTCCGCCGCCTCGCGGAAGGCGTCCGGCCGCTCCACCCACGGGTAGTGGCCGCAGTCGTCGATCACCACCACCTCGCCCTTCGGGAACAACCTCGCGGCGGCGACCACGGGGGCCAGGCCCGTCAGGAAGTCCTGGGCGCCGGCGATCACCCGCACGGGCGCGGCCACCTCCGACAGGCGCCGCGGCAGGTCCTCGGGCACGGTCACGGCGAGGAACGCCCGGACCGTCGCCAGCACGGTGTGGCCGACGCGGGCATGGGCCTGCTCCCGCTCGGTCCACGCCGCGTACCCCGCCGGCGCCGTCAGCGCCTGCCACCGCTCGAAGTCGCTCTGTTCCTCGCTCCACGGGCCCTCGCGGGTGGCCCGCGCCGCCGCGTCGAACACCGGGTCGCCGAGGCGGTGCGCGACGAGCTCCTCGCCGTCCGACGGCGTGTCGGTCAGATAGGCCACCGGAGGCGTGATCAACAACATGCTCGCCACCCGGTCCGGGTACTGGGCGGCGTACGCGACCGCCACGCGGGTGCCCGCCGAGTGCGCCACCAGGTCCAGACGTTCCAACCCGAGGTGGGCGCGCAGGTCCTCCAGGTCGCGGGCCTGCTCCCAGAACGACACCGTCGCCGCGGACGCCGACTTCCCGGACCCGCGGAAGTGGTGCACCACGAGCCGACCGGGCAACCCCGCCAGGTCGCCGAGGTACTCCGGGTGCCGTCCCGCACCACCCGGCAGGACGACGAGCGTCCTGCCCTCACCCCACTCGTCGTAGTGGAGCTCGGCTGCGTCGGCGGCGCGGAAAGTCGGCACGACCGGACCCTAACCCACCGCTTCGCGGGCTCCGGACCAGGCACGACCGGACGCGTGCCAGGGACCTGGAGGTCCAAGCACGCGCCATGGGTGATGCCACCGACGACCGCCACCGCGACATCCGTGATCGCCCGACTGCCACAGCGTCGGTGCCGCGGTCACCGACGTCGGCCGGCTGGTGCACACCGCGGTCACGGGACGCGGCCCGGTGTGCACGGCCGACCCGCGCCGGCGATAACCTTCCGCCCTGTGCCCGGATTCGAGAGCTTCGCGTCGGCGTTGAGCGGTGACGACCGCGAACTGAGGGCTGCGGCCGGGCCGGACGGCATCGTCTGTGTCGCGCCCGACCTGGCGAGCGTGTTCCTGGTCCAGGTCGGCGCCGACGGCACGCAGAGCACGACGCTCGCCATCGTCCGGGAAGGCGGTGGGAGCAGCGTCAACCGGATCGAGGTGCCCGCGTCCTTCCGGATCAGCGGCATCCGGCACGACCACGAGCACTTCACGCTGACCGCCGTCGACGGCCGCACGGCGCACGGCACGCCCCGCCAGTTCGTCGAAGAGCGCAAGCTCCTCGACGAGGAGCACAACCCGCGTTACCACGAGCAACTGGAAGAAGTCTTCCTCGCCACGCACCTGATCCCGGTCCGGGACTGGTCGGAGGCGGTCGACGCGGTGACGACCGACCGGGGTCTGGACGGGCCGGGGGTCGAGGAGATCGTGCGGCTGGGCCAAGCGCAGGTCGTCGCCGGGGACCTGGACCTGTCGGTCACCTTCGACGGCGCCGGGCCGGAGAAGGTCGCCGAACTGCTCCCCCACGTCCGCGACCTGCTGGCGGAGTTCGACCGCGTCAGCCGCGACGGCCTCGAGTTCCTCTGGGACAAGAGCTCCGACGGCAGCGAGCCCGAGGGCGCGAAGGCGCGGTTCCTGACCGAACTGGTGCCCGCCGAACTGGTCGTGTACCGCTCGGGCGACTTCGAGATCCACTTCGTGGACACCACCGAGAGCTACTACCTCGACGGCTACTGGCCGGCCGTCCAGTTCACCGCGGACGCGACACCCGTCAGCGAGACCGTCGAAGCCTGAACTCCGGTTCTCGACCTGCCCCCGCTGCCGTTGACGCAAGTGCAGCGGACCGTCCGACACGATCAACCCGTTGCCCGGCAACACGATGCCGCGATTGAACGTCGACCCGAGCGCGACCGGTCCGAGGCAGGGCGGCCAGCCTCCCCGTGATCAGCTCCGAGGCTTCGGCCACGACGCGTTCCACGACCTCGCGGACGGTCGGGATGCGCTGCCGCGGCGGAAGGTCGCAGGATCACCGACGCCGACCTCGACGGCATCCGCAACATCCGCCGCTGCGGCGCCTACTCCCGCATCCGTGACGCGATCAAGGCCGGTGCCGAGAACATGTGAGCGCCCGCTTCCGGATCGAAGGGACCACGGCCTGCGCGCGATCCCGGCTGGTGTTTACTTTTCCCATGACGTCAACACAAGTCGTTACCTACCGGCGTTTCGCGGGCCGGCTCGTCGAACTCGGGATGGTGACCGAGGCGCGGGTGGCCGAGGCCCTGTCGGCCGTCGCGGAGTGGCGCGACCCGGACGGGGAACTCCCGATCGACGAGCGGGCGGCGGCGCTGGTCGAGCTGGGTACCGCGGTGAACGTGCACACCGATGACGTCGGCCTCGACGGCCCCGATCTGGTGGATGCCTACGAGGAGGTCCTGACCGCCGCGGCCGCGTGCTCCGGTGGGTCGGTGGTCGTCGAGGACGTCGAGCTGACCGAGCAGGACGACGAGGACGCCGCGGGCGACTGGCTGCTGACCTTCACCCGCAACGGCCAACCGGTGTCCTGGAGCATCGACGACCACGGCGAGTACCTCGACACCCTGTCGATCTACGAGTCGATCAACGACCTGCGGCCGGCCGG
The DNA here is from genome assembly GCF_040295345.1 of Actinosynnema sp. NPDC002837. Classification (NCBI taxonomy): domain Bacteria; kingdom Bacillati; phylum Actinomycetota; class Actinomycetes; order Pseudonocardiales; family Pseudonocardiaceae; genus Actinosynnema; species Actinosynnema sp. NPDC002837. The sequence continues at coordinate 34,796 of NZ_JBEOVG010000007.1, read as the reverse complement.
TGACGTGCAGCGGAAGTTCCACCTGCTGTCCACTTCGCCCGGTGCCGACCAGGTCTACGTGCTCGCGTCGGAGGCGCAGCTCGCCGTGCTCACGGGCGAACTGGGCGTGTCGTCCGGCACCTGACGGGAACAGGCCGCCGGCCAGCACTCGACGTCAACGCATGAGGTTGTCGCCGCGCGCGGTGCGGGCGTAGTAGACCTCGCGGCCGGCGCGGGCCTTCGAGGCGAGTCCGGCGGCGACCAGTCGGTGGAGGTGGACCGACACCCCGCCGGGCGCGAGGGTGAGGGACCGTGCCAGTTGGTCGGTCGTCGACGGCACGTCCAGCAGCGCCAGGAGCCGGGCGCGGGCGGTTCCCAGGACGGCCGCGAGGTCGTGGCTGGTCTCCTCCGGTTCCCAGAGGGCTCCGACACCGCGCGCGGGATACCTGACCACGGGGGTCCAGGGCTCGGCGGTCTTGACGTAGACCCGGGGCCAGGCGAACGCCGAGGGGACCAGGACGAGGCCGCGGCCGGTGAGGACGCGGTCGGGGTAGGCGACTTCGGTGGTGCGGTTGCCTACCGACAGCGTGTCGCTCGTGGGGTCCCAGCGGATATCCGGGTGCAGTCCGTTGAGCACGGCGCCAGGACCCTGGTCGGCAGTGGACAGTGCCCGCTGGTGGATGTCGCGTTCGAGGATCCCCCGGATCGCGGGCCACCTCGGCTCGATGGTCCGCGACCAGTACGCGCGCAAGTCGGCCACCAGACCGCGCAGTTCCCGCCGCGGCGCCGTGATCAACGGGACCAGCGATGGCGGGACTCCATCGGGATGCGTGCCGCGCACTTCGCGGCGCACGACGTCGACCGGCGTGGCCAGGACGACCGCCAGCTCGTCGTCGATGTCCGCGAGCGGTGAGTCGGGCGTCGGCGCGAGGAACCCCGGCAGGTGGCCCGGGTGCCGGCAGGCGAGGTCCCTGAGCCCCTGGTGGCGGGGGTGGGCGAGGACGGGGTCGTCCCGGTGTCGGGACAACCAGGGCATGTGGATCGCGTGCGTGCCCGGCCGTCCGAGGACCCGCAGGCTGGCGAGGAGTTCCCAGGCGGGTGAGATCGCCCAGCGCAGCCGGCTGAGGTCCGCGGCGTCGAGCCGGATGCGCACCTCCCACATGGATTCACTCTAACGTGAATCCGATGCCCCCGTGCCCGGCGTCGTCGACGCTGCCGCCATGACCACGCACGTGCGACCGCCCGACACCGCCGAGTCGGCTCGGGATCGCGGCCGTTACCTCGTCGCCTCCGGCGTTGCCTTGTGGGGCGCGCAACTCGGGGTCGCGGCGGTCCCGCTGACGGCGGTCGCGTCGCTGTCCGCCGACGCCCGCGGCACCGCGCTGCTGTCGGCCACCGTCGCCGTGCCCTTCATGCTCCTGGGCCTGCCCGTGGGCGCCTGGCTCGACCGCGTCCGACGTCGACCGGTGATGATCACCGCGGACGTCGTTCGGGCGGTGACCCTGGCCACGGTGCCCATCGCGGAGTGGCTCGGTTCGCTGACGTTCCTCCTCCTCTGGGTGGTGGTGCTGGTGAACGGGGTCGCGACGGTGTTCTTCGACCTCGGCACCCAAAGCCACCTCAAGGACCTCGTTCCGGCAGACCGGTTGGTGAGGACCAACGGCAGGCTGGCGACCCTCACCCAGACCGCCCTGATCTGCGCGCCCCCGCTGGCGGGCTGGGTCGCGGGGGTGCTCACGCCGTCCGCCGTCCTCGCCGCGACCGCGGTCGGTTACGCGTGGTCCGCGGTGTGGCTCTCGCGGCTGCGCACCCCGGAGCCCGTCCGTCCCGCCGACGCGCCCCGGCAGCGGCTCCTGGCCGACATCCGTGACGGTGTCCGGTTCGTCCGGCGGCAGCCCGTGCTCCTCGCCGTCCTCGGCGCCGGGTGCCTGGTCAACTTCGGCAGCGCCGCGTTCACGGCGGTCCTGCCCGTGCGCGCACTGGTGGACCTCGGCTGGTCCGAGTCGCAGCTCGGGACCTACCTCGGCGCCGGGGGAATCGGCGGCTTGCTGGGAGCCGTGACGGCGAACAAGGTCGCCGGCCGGTTCGGCGCCGGTCGCTCGGTCTTCGTGATCGGCCTGCTCGTCGCTCCCGCCGCCGCGGTGCTGCCGCTCACGGGAGACCCGGTTCCCGGCCACGTCGCCGCGGCCGCCTGGGCGCTGATCATCTACAAGATCGGCTTCGACGCCGTCGTCATGATGAGCTTCCGCCAGGCCGTCACCCCCTCCGCCCTGCTGGGCCGGGTGAACGGCACGATGAGGGTCCTCTTCACCGCCGCCGTCGCGGTCGGCGCGGCCACGGCCGGCACGGTCGCGACAGCGGCCGACAACCGTGCCGCCCTCATCGTGGCCTCGGCCGCGCTCGGCCTGGTGTGGGTACCGATCGCGTTGTCACCGCTGCGCCGCATGTCCACGTTGGATGGTGCGCGGTGACGATCAGGACGCGGTGGTCGACGATCGCGGCGATGATCGCGGTGAGCCTCGGCTGGGGGTGCTCGTTCCTGCTGATCCGCGAGTCGCTGCTGGTGACCGACGCGTACGGGGTCGCGTTCGGCCGGGTCGCCCTCGGCGCCGTCGTCCTGGGCATGATCCCGGCGGCCAGGCAACGGGTGCCGCTGCGCGCCTGGCCGGGGCTCGGCGCGCTCGCGGTGACGTGGATGGCCGTTCCCATGGTGTTGTTCGCGCTGGCCGAACGGGGTGTCAGTTCGGCGACCGCGGGGATGATCAACGGTTCAGCGCCGGTGTTCACCGCGATCGTCGCCGCCGTGCTCACCAGGACGGCACCCGGTCGGCAACGGCTGCTCGGCCTGCTCCTCGGCGTTCTCGGGGTCGCCGCGATCGGACTGCCCGGCGCCGCCCAGGGCACCGGAGCACCGTTGGGCGTGGTGCTGGTCCTCATGGCCGTCGCCGTCTACGGCGTGGCGTTCAACATCACCGGTCGGCTCCAGCGCGAGCACGGAGCCCTGCCGGTGATCTGGCGCTCCATGATCATCGCGACCCTGCTGCTCGCACCGGTCGGGCTGCCGGACCTCCTCGACGCCCAGCCCGTTCCGCACGGGATCCTGGCACTGGTGCTGCTCGGCGGCGTCAGCACCGCCGCGTGCTTCGCGCTGTTCGCCTGGCTCGCCGGGACCCTCGACCCCACCCGGGCATCGGTCGTCACCTACGCCGTGCCGGTGGTGGCCCTCCTCGTGGGCGTGCTCCTCGGCGGCGAATCAGCACACGCGCTCGCCCTCGCGGGGGTGGTGCTGATCGCCGCCGCGGCGTACCTGGTGCAGCGGCCGGAAGCCCGCCGGTCCCGACCGACCACTGAGGACCACCCTCCGGACCGCGGACACCGAGTCGGTCGGAACGCCTGAACGTCGGGACCGTCGATGCCGGTCGCCGGTGTCCTCCCGAGCCCGGAGTGCGTCACTCCCCGCGAATCGCCGTCAACACCGGCTCGATGCTGAGCTGCATGAGGAAGAGGAGCTTGTCGTGGGGAACGAGACGGTGCATGGCGGCGGTGACCTCCTTGGTACGCGACTCCTCGTCGCGGTCGGCGGTGGCCCGGACCGCGTCGACGAACGCCTCGACGTAGCGGCGCTGCTCGACGAACAGCTCCTTGCCGCCCGGGGCGCCGTGTCCGACGTGGAGCACGACGTCGTCGGGCAGGGTCCGGTGGAGCTCGTCGAGCTGCTCGATCCAGGAACCGTGGTGGCCGTCGGCGAGGAAGGCGTGCATGTCGTTGTAGACGACGTCGCCGGTGAAGAGCGTGACGTCGTCCAGCGCCCAGATGGCGTCGGCGTGCGACTCGCCCGCGCCCAGGTCCCGCACGGTGAACGTGAGACCGCCCAGCTCGACCGACTCGCCGTGGTGGACGATCCGGTTCGGGAACGGCCGTTGCGCGGGCCACTGGTCGCCCATCATCGGCCCCACGACCTGGTTCTTGAGCGCGTCGTCACGCCGGATGACCTGGTCCACCGCGGCCGTGCTGACGATGGGGACGTCGAGACCCTCCGTGATCGCCGCCAGCCCCGCGTAGTGGTCGGGATGGGGGTGCGTGATCAGCACGCCGGCCAGCGGGCGGCCGCCGCGGTCGACGGCCGCGCGGACCCTGGCGGCGTCGTCGACGGTCAACTGCGCGTCGACGACCACCACGCCGTCGGGGCCTTCGACGAGGTAGGAGTTCACCGCCATGGTGCGGCCCTCCACCCGCTCGATGACCGGGGTGCGGTTTGAGATCATCATGCCGAGAGGGTGTCCCGGACCGTCGCGGCGCACCAGTAGGCACTTCCCAGTGCCTGGGCACCGAAAAGTGCGTACTGGCTCTCAGGACCGGTATGGCATTCAATTGCACCCGTGGAGGGAGCCATGTCCGAACCGGAGCCCCCGTACGTGTGCCCGGTGGACGTGCCACTGCGGCACCTGGGCGGGAAGTGGAAGCTGATCGTCTGCTTCTACCTGCTGCAACGGCCGTGTCGCCATGGTGAGCTGACCCGCCTCATCCCGCAGGTGTCCCACAAGATGCTCACCCAGCAGCTGCGCGAGCTCGAAGCCTCGGGTCTCGTGCGGCGGACGGTGTTCGACCAGGTGCCACCGAGGGTGGAGTACTCCGTCGAAGAGGCGGAACGCGCGGCCCTGGAGCCGCTGGTGGCCGCGATGTGCCGGTGGGGACTGCGCTATGTGGACGGACACGGCGGGGAGGTCCTCACCACCAGCCTCCCGGACGGCTTCCTCCCTTCACGACCACAGCAGGAGTAGACGTTGCAGCACGTGACCATGCGCACCCCCGACGGCATCGACCTGGCGGCCGTGCTGCGACCCGGGCGCGGCGCCGGACCACGGCGGGCCGTGGCGTTGACCGGACCGTTCACCGGCGTGAAGGAGCAGGTCGTCGCCACCTACGCCGAAGGGCTGAGCGAGCGCGGCATCACGACCTTGACGTTCGACCACCGCAACTTCGGCGCCAGCGGTGGGACCAACCGCCAGCACGAGGACGCGGGCGGCAAGCTCACCGACCTGCAGACCGCCGTCGGATTCCTCCACGGGCACCCCGACGTCACCGAGGTCGGTCTGGTCGGGATCTGCCTGGGCGCCGGGTACGCGTTGAAGGCGGCGGCCTTCGACGGCCGGGTCCAGGCGTTGGTCACGGTCGCGGGCGCGTACAACAGCCCTCAGGCCATGCAGGCCGGTTTCGGGCGTCGGGCGTACCGCTCGAAGCTCGCCGACCTGCTCGCGAGCGGCGCCGACGTCATGCCCGCGGTGTCCCCGGACGGACCCGCGGCCATGCCCGGACCCGAGCCGTACGAGTACTACGGCACCAGCCGCGGGTCGGCGCCGACCTGGCGCAACGAGGTCACGACCGCCTCGATCCACACGCTGCTGACGCTGGACGCGGCCATCGGCGCGGACTTCGTCTCACCCACGCCGGTGCGGATCATCCACGGAACCCGCGACGAGTACTGCTCGCCCGAGGGCGCCCGGGGGATCTTCGACCGGCTGGGCGAGCCGTCGGACCTGGTGTGGATCGACACCACCAACCACATCGACCTCTACGACCAGCCTCGCTGCGTCGAACCGGCCGTCGAGTCGGCCGCGGCGTGGTTCCACGAACACCTGGGCTGACCGGCGCCACCGTCCATTCCACACCCGAGGAGAGTTGTGTCCATCTCGCCGTCCCCGCGGCCACGTCTCCGCGTCACCACAGGCAGCGAGGGCGACCGGGTCACCACGCTGGAACTGTTCTTCGACCTCGTCTTCGTGTTCGCGTTCACCCAGGTCACCGGAATGATCACCCACGGCGACCCGCCCCGCTCCCTCCTCCAGGGGTTCATCGTCGTGTCACTGCTCTGGTGGGCGTGGTCCTCCTACGCGTGGCTGGCGAACCAGGCGCGCGCGAACCGCGGTCTGCTCCGGGCCGCCTTCGTGGTGGCGATGGTCGCGATGTTCGTCGCCTGCCTGACCATCCCGGAGGCGTTCCACGAGGTGCCCGGCGGTGTCCCGGCAGCAGCCATGCTGGTGTTCTGCTACGCCGTCGTGCGCTGCGCCCACCTGGCGGTCTACCTGGCCGCCGCGGCCGGCGACAAGGTGCTGCGGCGTCGCGTCGTCCTCACCGGCGCGACCTCCGTCGCCCCGACCGTGGCCATCCTCGCCGTCGGCGCCGCGATCGGGGAGCCGTGGCAGACGTGGATCTGGCTCGCCGCGGTCGCGTACGACTTCGCCGCCATCTACGTGGGTGCGCGCGGTGGCGGGTGGATCGTGCAGTCGGCCGCCCACTTCGCCGAACGCCACGGCCTGGTCGTCATCCTGGCGCTCGGCGAATCCATCATCGCCGTCGGCGTCGGCGTGGCGAACCGACCGCTCGACTGGGCCGTCGTCACCGGAGGCGTCCTGGCCATCACCATCGCCATCGCGCTGTGGTGGCAGTACTTCCACCGCAGGTTCGAGCACCTCGAACACGCCCTGGAGTCCCGCCACGGCCACGACCGCTCCCGGCTGGCCTCCGAGGTCTTCACCTACCTCCACTTCCCGCTGATCGCCGGCATCATCCTCACCGCGCTCGGGCTCGAACAGGCCATGGCGCACCTCAGCGACGACCACCTCGGGCCGCTCGGCGGCTGGGCACTCGGCGTCGGACTCGGCTGCACCCTTCTGGCATCGGCGCTGACGATCGCACGCACCGGCGGCGGCATCCCGCCCCTGAGGTGGGTGGGCCCCGGCGTGCTCCTCGCGTCCGGCGCCCTCCTCGCCACCCTGCCCCCGCTCTGGGCGCTCGCCCTCGCCACCTTGCTCGTCGGGGCGGTCTGCGTGCACGACGAACTGCGATCCGCGGACCGAACGGCCTCGTGAGGTTCCCGTCACCCGACCCTCGACGGCGGTGACAACGCACCCGACGCCGATCCGGCACCGCTTCCCCCGAGCGGTCCGGTCGCGTCGGCCACGGTCACGGCGCGCCGCCCCCGCACCGGTCTTCGTGCTCCGCCAACGCTTCGAGGTCGTTGTCCCAGTGGCCGCAGCGGTAGCACGAGTGCGTCACGCGGTGCAGGAACTGCGAGCGATCCTCGTCCGGCAGCTGGTGCTGCCACGGCTTGAGGTCCATCACCACGACCACCCCGCCCCTGCTCCACAGTGGATGGATTCGTGCGCCGTCATCCGCATCTCGGCAGGAACAGGCCCGTGCGGTAGGCGAGCGTGATCGCGTGCGCGCGGTCCTTGGCGCCGAGCCGGCGCAGCACGCCCTTCACGTGGGTGCGGACCGTCTCGACCGACACCACGAGCGCGTCCGCGATCTCCACCGACGTCATACCGGCCGCGATCATCTCCAGCACCTCGCGCTGCCGCGGCGACAACCTCTCGACGCCCCCGCGAGCCACGCCACCGGCCGGCAGCGCCTCGACCGTGACGCCGCGAGCACGGACGGGAGCAGCGGGCACGAGCGCCGGACGGCGGCTCCGGTGAGCCCTCAGGATCAGCGCCACGAGGTCGGAAGGACCGGCGCCCAAGGGCACGACGCCGTGCGCACCGGCCGCTCGTCCGAGGCGGACCACGTCCGGTGCGGGGCGCTCGCCGTTCAGCAGCCCGAGCACCACCGGCACCCGGCCGGGACCGGCGAGCTCGGCGATCAGCGCGCCACTCGGGTCGACGGCGCTGTCGACGAGGACCACGTCCGGGCGCACGTGGCGCAGGCACCGGAGGGCTTCACCCCGCGTGGCGACGGCCCCCAGCCAGCGCAGCCCGGCCCGTCGGATCACGGCGTGCAGCCCTTCACGGACCAGCGGCGTGGCAACGACGGCCGCGACACCCACCACCCCGGGCCCGACGCCGGAGGGCGACCGGGGCCCGACAGCTCGATCCACCGGCTCGGCCAAGTCGACCACCAGCCCTTCCCGCCACCACGACCGCGGTGCCGGCGTCACCGGGCAGCGGACCCACAACTACACCGACAGTGATGTAACAGGTACAGCACCGTATCAGTCATCCCCACCGTCGGCTACTCAGCGCAGCGGCGTGTCGCACAACGTGCACGATGTGGCAGGAGGACTCAAGCCGGACCTTCGGGCAGCTCCGGCAGCGGGACGTCCGGGTCGAGCTCGACGCCGGCGTCCCGCAGCTCGTCGTCGACCAGCGCCCACACCGCGGCCGACAGCCGCCGCACCAGCTGCGCCTCGTCGATCGCGCCGGGCACGGCCAACCACCGCACCGTCGTCGACTCCACCAGCCCGGCGACCCCGAAGGCCACGAGGTCCGCGCGCGCCGGGTCCGCGCCGAGCAGCCGCAGGTACCCGCCGAGCAGCTCGCGCAGCCGGTCGGCGACCTGCGCGCGCAGGTCGGCCGCACGCCCACCGCGACCGGGCGCGAGCCCCGTGGCGCGCACCACCATGTAGTCGTACAGCGAGGCGTTGCACACCATCCAGGACACGAACGTCCCCACCACCTGGCCGATCACCTCGCGGGCGGTGCCGCTCGGCCGGACCAGGCCGGGCAGGATCTCCTCGGCGAACAGCTCCGCGACCCGGCCCGCGACCGCGTCGTGCAACTCGTCGGCGTCGGCGAAGTGCCGGTACAGCTGAGGCCGGGAGACACCGGCCCGGTCCGCGATCCGCTCGGTGGACACCCACGGACCGTGCTCGACGATGGCCGCCAGGGCCGCGTCCACGATCTCCGCACGGCGTTTGTCCCGGTGCCCGGCCCACCGGGCAGTCCTGCCGTCCACACCCGCGCCCCGCCGACCGCCTTCCGCCATCCCGGCAGCGTATCCACGACGACGGTGGTCGACGGCAACGGTTCACCCGATGTCGGATCCCGTGGCCGTACCGCCGACGCCCGAAGCAGATCGGGCGCCTTCAGGGCCTGAGGTAGCGCGGCTCCACCGGCGGCATGGGTTTCACCGGCAGGCCGACGTGGGCCTTGGTCATGAAGTCGAACCACGTGCGCGCGGGCAGGGTGCCGCCGAAGATGTCGCCCTCCCCGCACAACCGGGGCGGCCCGGCGCCGATGCAGATGCCGCTGGGCGAAGTGCTGTCGTTGAAGACCTGCACGGCGCCCGCGTAGTCCGGGGTGGCGCCGAGGAACGCCGCGGACTTGTACTGCTCCGTGGTGCCGGTCTTGCCCAGCATCGGCCGCGTCCACCCGAACTGCTTCGCGGCCGCGGCGGCCGTGCCCCGGTTCCGGTCGTCCTCGCTCAACCCGACGGCCAACGCGTTCGCCAACGCCTCTTCCACCACCTGCTCGCACGGCGCCTCGCGGAACTCCACGGGCGTGCCGTGCCGGTCGAGGATCCGGCTGATCGGAGAGGGCCGGCACCACGTCCCGCCCGAGATGATCGTCGCGGCGACGTTCGCCAGCTCCAGCGTGCTCGTCGGCGCGGGGCTCAACGTGAACGAGGCGTTCCGGGACTTCTTGAAGAACTCCGTCTGCGAGACGCGCAGGTCCTTCTGCTTCGACGTCCGGTCCGGTGGCACGCCCGCGATGTTGGTCGCCATCGTGTCCCGCATCCCGAGCCGGTGCGCCATGTCGACCACCGCGTCCAACCCGGTCTTCTCCTCCAGGATCACGAACGCCGTGTTGGGCGAGGTCGCCAACGCCTCCTTCAACGTCATCCGGGGCGGGTAGCTGCCGTCGAAGTTGCTCAGGCAGTACCAGTGCGCGGACGGCTCGCCGGTCCCCGGGCACCCCGGCGCGCCGCCGAAGAACACGTGCGAGGTGTAGGACGTCGGCGACTCGACGACGCTCTCGATCCCGTACCCGTGCTCCAAGGCCGCCGCGGCGGTGAACACCTTGTAGACCGACCCCGCGCCGAACTTGTTCTCGACCCCGCTGGGCAGGTCGAACTGCGTCTGGAACCGGGCTTGGTCGAGCCCGTAGTCGCGGTTGGCCGCCAGCGCCACCACCTCGTGCCGCTCCTTGCCCGGCCGCACGACCGCCGCGGTGTTCGCGATGCCCGGCGTCGGCTTCGGCACCTGCGCCTCGGCCGCCTGCTTGGCCTGGATCGTGAGCGCCCGGTCCATCGGGGTTTGGACGGTGTAGCCGCCGACCTTCAGCTCGTTGAGCGTGTAGCCGTTGTCGGTCAGGTAGTCCAGCACGTACGAGCAGTAGAACCCGAACTCCGGCCCGGCCCCGACGCACCCGGTGGGCAGGGGCCGCACGGGGGTGCTCAGCCCCAGCGGCGCGCGCTTGTGCGCCTGGGCTTGTTCCGGGGACAGCTTGGCGTTCTCCAGCATCAGGTCGATGACCAGGTTCCGCCGCTCGATCGCCCTGTCCGGCCGGGCTTCAGGGTCGAGGAACGTCGGGCTGTTCACCATCCCGGCGAGCATCGCCGCCTGCGGCACCGTCAACAGGTCAGGTGTGGTGTCGAAGTAGGCCTGGGACGCCGCCGCGATGCCGTAGATCGTGCCGCCGAACGGCACCACGTCCAGGTACCGCGACAGGATCTCGTCCTTGCTCAGCTGCGATTCCACGTGCATCGCGATGCGCGCCTCGCGCAGCTTGCGGGCGATCGTCTGCTCTTGGGCCTCCTTCTGCCCGGCGACGTCGTTCCGGGCGAGCACGTGCACGAGGTGGTTCTTCACGTACTGCTGCGTGATCGTCGACGCGCCCTGGGAGATGGTGCCCGTGGCCCCGTTCTTCAGCGCCGCCCGCGCGGTGGCCAGCCAGTCGACGCCGTGGTGCTCGTAGAACCGGCGGTCCTCGGCGGACACCAGCGCGTCCTTCATGACCTGCGCGACCTTGTCCGGCGGCGTGAGCACGCGGTACTGGTCGTAGAGGTACGCGAACGGCACGCCGTCCTTGTCGGTAATGGTGGTCATCAGCGGCGGCGGCGAGCCGACCATGGTGACCGACATCGCCGCGACGTAGTCGCTCATCAGGTTCGACGCGATGCCGATCACGCCGACGACCGGGATCGCCATCCCGGCGAGCAGCAACCCGGCCACCAGGCAGAGGCCGAGGAGCTTCGCGAAGCATGCGGTTCGCATGGCAGGAAGTCACGTTCGGATGACCCGCCGGAGGGTGTCACGCGGTCGTGTGCGCGGTAACGCGTTCTCGACGCCTACCCCGGCATCGTGCGGTCGGCCGGGCGTGGGTTCACGCGGCGTCGGATCGGGTGGGCGCGGCGCCGACGACATCGGCCGCGTTCGGCACGCCCTTGGGCGGATTGGCATCGACCCCGCCGTCGACCTCCCGGAGGCCGGCCGCCCCGCGGTCCCCCGGGCGGGCAGCCTCGTGCAGCGACTCGATGAACGGTTCCCAGTCCACTCGGAACGAGGTCATGGTTCCCACCTCCCGTACGGTGCGCCCATTACCGCAACCATGACCGAGCGGCAGGGGAACTGCCACCAGGGTCAGGGCTTTTCACCCTCGCGGGGGGAGGGATCGTGCTCGATCCGACAGGAAGATCACGTCGCGTGCCGTGAGAACACCGTCCACCACGCGATCCGGTACCAAGGTCGCGAGTCGCTTGACTCGTCGTCGATCCCGCTCGACCTCACGGTGCGGTCGCGCGCAGCTGCGACTGCCGGCGCAGCGCGCGGTCCAGGGCGAGGGTGTCCTCCAGCACCACGTCGTCGACGACGCGTCCCCAACGCAGTGTCACCCACTGGATCGCCTGGTTCTCGTAAGGGGTTCCGTCGTCCAGCGTCCCGGCGACCCGGAGCCTGGCCGCCACGGTGGTGGACCAGGGCCAGCCGGAGACGACGACGTCGGTCAGCGCGAGTCGGACGTCGGGCAGGTGCTCGGTGAACCGGTCGAACCACGCCCGGAAGGCGTTCCGGCCGCGCGTCTCGGCGCCCAGGGCGGTATCGCCGACGAAGTGGAACCTCATGTCGGGTGCGGCCATCGACACGGCGGCCTCGTAGTCGCCCGCGTGCATCCGCCGCCACGTCCTTCTGATGATCGCCCGCACGGTCGCGTGGTACATGATCGGGACCGTAACCTGGTGACTTGCAACTTGCAAGCCACTAGGCTGAGGTCATGACACGCACGGACTTCGCCGGGATGGCCTGTTCGATCGCCCGGTCGGCCGCGCTGATCGGCGACCCGTGGTCGCTGCTGGTGGTGCGCGACATCGCACTGGGCCTGCGCCGGTTCGACGAGTTGCAGCAGGACCTGGGCGTCGCCACCAACACGCTCACCGACCGCTTGGAGCGACTGGTGACCGGCGGAGTCCTGGTCCGGGAGCGGTACTCGCGGCGGCCGGATCGCTACGAGTACGCGCTGACCGAGAAGGGACGGCAGCTCGTGCCGATCCTGCTCGCGCTGACCGCGTGGGGCGACCGCTGGGAGTCCGCCGAGGAAGGCCCGCCGCTGGTGGTCCGGCACCACACCTGCGGCGAGGTGGCCACGGCCGAGGTGACCTGCTCGGCCTGCGGTGACCCGCTCGCCTTGAGCCAGGTCGATTTCCACGCCGGCCCCGGTGGCCGCACCGACAGGGGAACCGCGCTGTTGTCCACCCGGCTCGGCCCCAGGACGTGACCGTTCCACAGTGGACGTCCGCGGAGGGCACTCGGTTGCCCGCGCCCCCGTGCTGAACGCCCGTTCGCCTCACGGCCGCACGGCACGGGATTCGACGAGGGCGCGGACCGTGGTGGCGACGAGGTCGCGGTGCGGTTCGGGTGAGGTCCCGCGGCGCAGGTGGCGGCGGACGATCGCGTAGGGCACGTCCACCACGGCGATCGACACCAGCTCCGCGTGCTCGGGCGCCGCCGTGCCGAACAGCTCGGTCGCCAGGTCGCGGATCAGCTCCGCCACGGGAGCGTTGAGGTCGGTGAGCGCCCGCCGGGTCTCCGGCGGCAGCTCGGCTTCGACGAGCAGTTGCGCCCGGTCGGCCTGGAGCAGCAGCCGGGCGTCGGCGGGGTGGCGGACCGCGAACTCCACGGTCCAGTCGGCCGCCGCGAGCAACCGTTCGAGCCCGGAGCCGGTGGTGGCGGCGAGCAGACCGGCCTGGAAACGGGTGACGGTGCGCAGCCACACCTCGGCGAACAGGCGCGTGCGTGAGCCGTACCGGTGGTAGATCGACCCGGTGGGCGCGCCGCTGAGCGCGCTGATCGCGCCCGTGGTCGCCGCGTCCGGACCGCCTCGCACCAGCAGGTCGCGAGTGGCGTCGAGGATCACGTCGTCGCTGTGCACCCGACGCCTGGACATGCCGTCAGCCTAGAGGAGGTATTCTAGAGCGAGCATTCCAATAAAGGATGAGGCGATCATGGTCAGCAGGTCGGACAGCCCGCCGTTGCCGCCCGGTCAAGTGCCCGCTCCCCTGCGTCGGTTCGGGCTGCCGCAGTTCGCCCGGGTCCGCCCCCAGGAGCCGACCGGCCCGGTCGTGACCGTCACCGGCTTCGTCGAACGTCCCGCGCAGCGCCCCCTCGGCGAGTTGCTCGGCGTCCACCCGCGGCACGAGCAGCGCGCCGACCTGCACTGCGTCACCACGTGGAGCGCACGAGACCTGCGCTGGGAGGGCGTGCGGTTCCGCGACGTCCACGAGACGCTGACCGACGAGGTGGGCGTCGCGCGGACGGCCGCTTGGGTCACCTTCACCGGCGTGGACGGGTACCGGTCCTGCCTGCGCCTCGACGACGCCCTCGCCGACGACGTGCTGCTCGCCGACCACCTCGACGGGGCGGCGCTCACCACCGACCACGGCGCTCCCGTCCGCCTGGTCGCGCCCGCCCACTACGGCTACAAGAGCGTCAAGCACGTGTGCGCCATCGAGTACTCCCCCACGTTCGACCCGGGCTCGGCGAAGTGGGCGGCGCACCCGCGCGGTCGCGTCGCGCGCGAGGAACGCAGCCGGTACCTGCCCGGCCCGCTCTGGCGCCCGATCTGGCGCGCACTGCTGCCCGGGGTCCGCCACCGGTACGACGACACGCCCGCGACACCGTAGGAACGCCGGGGCGATGTCGGGGGTCGTCCAGCACCGTGTCATTGCACCGAGAGCATTGTTTTTATTGCACTGAGGTGTGCGCCGAACCTAGCCTCGGACCGTGAGCACAATCTCGGTAAACGGCATCACCGTCGACTACACCGACACCGGCACCGGCCCCGCGCTCCTGCTGGTGCACGGCCACCCGTTCGACCGTTCCATGTGGACACCGCAGCTGACCTGGCCGGGTTGGCGGGTCGTCGCACCGGACCTCCGCGGCTACGGCGCGAGCACGGTCGTGCCCGGGGTGACCCCGCTCGGCGACTTCGCCGACGACCTGGCCGCGCTGGCCGACGCCCTGGGCATCGACCGGTTCGTCCTCGGCGGGTTGTCCATGGGCGGCCAGGTCGTGCTCGAATGCGTCCGCCGGTTCCCGTCCCGCATCCGCGGCCTCCTGCTGGCCGACACGTCCGCGCCCGCCGAGACGCCTCAGGGCAAGGCGAGCCGGAACGCGATCGCCGACCGGGTGCTGCGCGACGGCATGGCCGACCACGCGGCCGAACTGCTGCCGAAGATGGTCGCTCCCGACGCCGATCCGCAGGTGAAGGCGCACGTGCTGGCCATGATGCGGGCGGCTCCGCCCGAGGGCGCGGCCGCCGCGCTGCGGGGCCGGGCCGAGCGGCCTGATTACACCGACCTGCTCGGTGCAATCCAGGTGCCGACCCTCGTCGTGGTCGGCAGCGCCGATGAGTTCACCCCCGTCTCCGAGGCCGTGTTCCTCAGCGACCGCGTCCCCGGCTCGACGCTCGCGGTCATCGACGGCGCCGGCCACCTGCCGAACCTGGAACGCCCCGCCGAGTTCAACCAGGCGCTGGCCGCGCTGCTGGGGCAGGTGACGGCGTGATCGTCCTCGTCACCGGCGCGAGCAGCGGGTTCGGCGCGGCGATCACCCGGCGCTTCGCCGCCGCGGGCGCCCGCGTGGTGGCCGCGGCCCGTCGCGTCGAGCGCATCCCGGCCGGCAGCCGGATCCTGCCGCTGGCGCTGGACGTGCGGGACCCGGAGGCCGTGCGGCACGCCGTGGCCACGCTCCCCGCCGCGTACGCCGACATCGACGTGCTCGTCAACAACGCGGGCCTGGCCCTGGGGCTCGACCCCGCGCACCGAGCGGACCTCACCGACTGGGACCGGATGCTCGACACCAACTGCCGGGGGCTCGTCCACTGCACCCGCGCCGTGCTGCCGGGCATGGTGGCGCGCGACCGCGGGCACGTGATCAACATCGGTTCGATCGCGGGCACCTACCCGTACCCGGGCGGCAACGTCTACGGCGCGACGAAGGCGTTCGTCCGGCAGTTCAGCCTGAACCTGCGCGCCGACCTGCACGGCAGCGCGGTGCGGGTGACGTGCGTCGAGCCGGGCCTGTGCGAGGGCACGGAGTTCTCGCTGGTGCGCTTCGCCGGCGACCAGCCCCGCGCCGCCGCGGTCAGCCGGGGCACGGCCGCGCTCACCGCCGACGACATCGCGGCGACCGTCGAGTGGGTGACCGCGCAGCCGCCTCACGTCAACGTCAACACGATCGAGCTGATGCCGGTGTCGCAGAGCTTCGCACCGCTGGCCGTGCATCGGTCCACCTGACCGTTTCCGGTGGTGAGCGGGAGGGCCAACGCGGTTCTCCTGCTGGAGAGGGATTCGCGGGCTCACCAGCGGCTAAGGCGCTGTGACAGTGGCGCTCAAGCCGAAGTTCCCAGGCTGTGCCGGACGCGCTGGGACGACCTGGGGGGCTTCGTGGCGGGTGCCGTTCGGGTGGACGCCGAGCCGATCGCGGTCGTCGGGATCGGGTGCCGGTACCCCGGCGGGGTGCGGTCGGCCGACGCGCTGTGGCGGCTGGCCGCCGAGGGACGTGAGGCGGTCGGGCCGGCGCCTGCCGACCGCGGCTGGGACCGGGACGTGGTCGGCGGGTTCCTGGACGACATCGCCGGGTTCGACGCGGACTTCTTCCGGATGTCACCCCGCGAGGCGGTGTCCGCGGACCCGCACCAGCGGCTGGCGCTGGTCACCGCGTGGGAGGCGTTGGAGCATGCCGGGATCGCGCCGGACACCGCCGGCGGACCGGACACCGGCGTCTTCCTCGGCGCCGGGTGGTCCGACTACGCCGCGGTGGTCGACCGGTCGGGGGAAGACCTGGTGGGACGAGCGTTGACGGGGCTGTCCCCCGGGCTGGTCGCGGGACGGGTGGCGCACTTCCTGGACATGGGCGGGCCGGCGCTCACGCTCGACACGTCGTCGTCCTCGTCGTTGGTGGCGGTCCACTGCGCCGTCCGGTCGTTGCGCACGGGCGAGACGTCCCTCGCGCTCGCCGGCGGGGTGGCGGTCATGTCGACGTCGCTGGCGTTCGAGGCGCACGGGCGGCAGGGCGGGTTGGCGCCGGACGGGCGGTGCAAGGTCTTCTCCGCCGACGCCGACGGCACGACGTGGGCCGAGGGCGTCGGCGTGCTGGTGCTGGAGCGGCTCTCCGACGCCGTGCGCAACGGGCGGCGGGTGCTGGCACTGGTGCGCGGCACCGCCGTCAACCACGACGGCGCCACCGACGGGCTTACCACGCCGAGCGGTCCGGCCCAGGAACGGCTGCTCAGGGCGGCGCTCGACGACGCCGGCCTCGCGCCCGCCGACGTCGACGCCGTCGAGGCGCACGGCACCGGCACGCGGGTCGGCGACCCGGTCGAGGCGCGGGCGCTGATCTCGGTCTTCGGGCGGGGGTCAGTGGCGGTGGGGTCGCTGAAGTCGAACATCGGGCACGCGCAGGCCGCCGCCGGTGTCGCGGGTGTGATCAAGATGGTGATGGCCCTGCGGCACGGCGCCCTGCCGGCGACCCGGAACGTCACCACCCCGCTGCACCTGGACTGGAAAGGGGTGGAGCTGCTGCGGGAGGGCCGGGCCTGGCCGCACACCGGGCGGCCGCGCCGGGCCGGTGTGTCCTCGTTCGGGATCGCCGGCACCAACGCGCACGTCGTGCTGGAGCAGGCACCTGACGGGTCGGGCGCACCGGGAGCGGCGACCGGGGCCGCCGTGCCCTGGATCGTCTCGGCAGCGACCGAAAGCGCGCTCGACGCCCAGATCGCCCGCCTCACCACCGCCGCGGCGGGCCTGGACCCCGCGGCGGTCGGGCGGACGCTCGCGGTGGGACGGGCCGGGCTCCGCCACGGCGCCGTCCTGCTGCCCGGAGGTTCCCACGAGGTCGCGCGAGGTGTGCGGGGTGGCGGTCGGTGTGCCGTCCTGTTCCCCGGGCAGGGCTCGCAGCGGCTGGGCATGGGACTGGAGCTCCACCGGACGCACCCGTGCTTCGCCGAGGCGTTCGACGCCGTGGCGGGCGCGTTCGACCTCGAACGGCCGCTCCGCGAGGTCGTGTGGGGCGAGGACGCCGAGCTGCTCGACCGCACCGGCTGGACGCAGCCGGCCCTGTTCGCCGTCGAGGTGGCGCTGTACCGGCTGCTGGAGCACTTCGGTGTCGCGCCGGCGTTCGTCGGGGGCCACTCGGTCGGCGAACTGGTGGCCGCGCACGTGGCCGGGGTGTTCGACCTGGCCGACGCGGCCGCGCTGGTCACCGCGCGCGCCCGGCTGATGGACGCACTGCCCCACGGCGGCGCGATGGCGGCCGTGGAGGCGACCGAGGCCGAGGCGGAGGCGGTGCTGACCGGTGCGGCGTCGCTCGCGTCGGTCAACGGGCCGCGGTCGGTCGTGGTCGCCGGTGACGCCGGGGCCGTGGGGCGGGTGGTCGCGCACTTCGCGGGCCTGGGGCGGCGCACGCGGCCGTTGCGCGTCTCGCACGCCTTCCACTCGCCGTTGGTCGAGCCGGTCCTCGAGGACTTCCGCCGGGCCGCCGAGGGCGTGACCTACCGGGCCCCGCGGCTGCCGGTCGTGTCCAACCTGACCGGCGCGCTCGCCGGGGCGGAGCTGGGCACGCCGGACTACTGGGTGCGGCACGTGCGCGGGACCGTCCGGTTCGCCGACGGCGTGGCCGCGCTGGTGCGAGCGGGGGTCGACGCGGTGCTGGAGGCCGGACCCGGCTCGACGTTGACGGCGCTGGTCCGCGACGTGCCCGCGGTGCCGGTGCTGCGCGCCGACCGGGACGAGGCGGAGTCGTTCGCGGTGGCGCTGGGGCGGCTGTCGGTGGCGGGCGTGCCGGTGCGGTGGCGCGAGTTCTTCGGCGACGCCGGGCACGTCGACCTGCCGACGTACGCGTTCGAGGAGGAACGCCACTGGCCCAGGCAGGCAGTGCAATCCCGACCGGCTACCGAACCGGGCCCGGCCGCTCACGAGAGCGCAGTCGCACGAACCCAACCGGCCCGGCCCCCGCACGAGAACGCAGCCGCCGAACAGGCGCGGTCCCTGCTCGACCTGGTTCGCGCCGAGGCGGCGGCGGTGCTCGGGCGGCGGGATCCGGTGGCGGCCGAGCTGGCGTTCTCCGAGGCCGGGTTCGACTCGCTCGCCTGCCTGGAGCTCTCCGAGCGCCTCAGCGCCCACACCGGCCGCCGGCTGCCCGACACCCTCGTCTACGACCACCCCACGCCCGCGCTGCTCGCCGAACACCTGGCCGGCACCCCCACCGCACCCGCGCTGCCGGCCGACATCGCGACCGCGACCGTCCGGGAGTTGCTCGACCTGATCGACGAA
Source organism: Actinosynnema sp. NPDC002837 (assembly GCF_040295345.1). Lineage (NCBI taxonomy): Bacteria > Bacillati > Actinomycetota > Actinomycetes > Pseudonocardiales > Pseudonocardiaceae > Actinosynnema > Actinosynnema sp. NPDC002837. Next base: position 16,274 of record NZ_JBEOVG010000007.1, on the reverse strand, counting down.
GAGTTCGAGACCACCTAGACCCGCAGGGGGAAACCGGTGTCGGAAGACCAGAAGGTGGTCGACTACCTCAGACGGGTCACCGCGGACCTGAGGGCGGCACGGCAGCGCATCCGCGACCTGGAGGCGCGCGAGCCCATCGCGATCGTCGGCATGGGGTGCCTGCTGCCCGGCGGCGTCGACTCGCCGGACGCGCTGTGGGACCTGGTCGCGTCCGGCGGCGACGCGGTCTCCCGGTTCCCGACCGACCGCGGCTGGGACCTGGCCCGGCTGGAGGCCGACAGCGCCACCGGCAACGGCGGGTTCGTCGACCGCGCCACGCGGTTCGACGCCGCCTTCTTCGGCATCTCGCCCCGCGAGGCGGCGGCCATGCACCCGGAGCAGCGGCTGCTGCTGGAGGTGGTGTGGGAGGCGGTGGAACGGGCCGGGATCGACCCCTTGTCGTTGCGCGGCACCAAGACCGGCGTGTTCGTCGGCGCGCACCACTGGGACCAGCCCGCCGCCGCGTCCGGCGACCTCCACGGCCACGCCATGACCGGCAGCGCGTCCAGCGTCCTGTCCGGTCGCGTCGCCTACGTCCTGGGCCTGGAAGGACCGGCGATCACGCTCGACACGGCGTGCTCGTCGTCGCTGGTCGCCCTGCACGTGGCGACGCGGTCGCTGCGGGCGGGCGAGTGCGACCTGGCGATCGTCGGCGGGGTCAGCGTGCTGGCGCGCTCGTCGGCGTTCGTCGAGTTCAGCAGGCAGGGCGGGCTCGCGCCGGACGGGCGCTGCAAGGCCTTCTCCGACGACGCCGACGGCACGGGTTGGGCGGAGGGCGTCGGCGTGCTGGTGCTGGAGCGGGCGTCCGGCCGACGCGCCCTCGCCCTCGTGCGGGGTTCGGCGGTCAACCAGGACGGCGCGTCCAACGGCCTCACCGCCCCGAACGGCCTCGCCCAGCAACGCGTCATCCGCGCCGCGCTGGACGACGCGGGCCTTCGACCGTCCGAAGTGGACGCCGTCGAGGCGCACGGCACCGGGACCCGGCTGGGTGACCCGATCGAGGCGAACGCCCTGCTGGCCACCTACGGCCAGGACCGCGCGCGGCCGCTCTGGCTGGGCTCGCTCAAGTCCAACATCGGCCACACCCAGGCGGCGGCCGGTGTCGCGGGTGTCGTCAAGGCGGTCATGGCGCTGCGGCACGGCGAGCTGCCGCGCACGCTGCACGTCGGCACACCTTCGTCCCACGTGGACTGGGCCAGCGGTGACGTCCGGCTGCTGCGGGAGCCTCGCCCGTGGCCCGACACCGGTCGGCCGCGGCGGGCGGGCGTGTCGTCGTTCGGGATCAGCGGCACGAACGCGCACGTGATCCTCGAACAGGCGCCCGGCGGGTCGCCGGCCGAGGGTGGACCCGCCGGGCCGTGGCTGCCGTCGGCGAAGTCCGCCGAGGCGTTGCGCGCGCAGGCGGCGCGCTTGCGGGACCACCTGGAGGCCCGGCCCGCCGAGCCCGCGGACGTCGCGCGGACGTTGGCGGCCCGGACGCGGTTCGCGCACCGGGCGGTCGTGCGGGACGTGACTGACCTGGACGCCCTGGCCGGGGGACGGCCGGGTGTGGTCAGCGGGGTCGTGGCGGACGCGGCCGACCGACCGGTCTTCGTCTTCCCCGGCCAGGGCGCGCAGTGGCCGGGGATGGGCCGGGAGCTGCTCGCGTCGTCGGAGGTGTTCGCCGCTGCCGTGGACGGGTGCGGCGAGGCGTTGGCGCCGCACGTGGACTGGTCGCTGCGGGCGGCGCTGGTCGACGGGGTCGGGCTCGACCGGGTGGACGTGGTGCAGCCCGCGCTGTTCGCGGTGATGGTCGGGCTGGCGGCGCTGTGGCGGTCGAACGGCGTGGAGCCGGCGGCGGTCGTCGGGCACTCGCAGGGCGAGATCGCCGCCGCGCACGTGGCCGGGGCGCTGGACCTGGACGACGCGGCACGGGTGGTCGCGTTGCGCAGCCGGGCGTTGACGCGGCTGTCCGGGCTCGGCGGCATGATGTCGGTGGCGGCCCCGGCGGCACGGGTGCGCGAGTTGTGCGACGGCCTCGCGGTCGCCGCGGTGAACAGCCCGGTGTCCGTGGTCGTCTCCGGTCCGCCGGAGACGTTGCGGGAACTGCGGGACGCCTGCTCGCGCGAGGACATCCGCGTGCGCGTGCTGCCCGTGGACTACGCCTCCCACGGGCCGCAGGTCGAGGTGGTGCGCGCCGAGTTGGCCGAGGCGCTCGCTCCCCTCCGGCCCCGCGCGCCGGGCATCCCGGTCTACTCCACGGTGACCGGTGGTCGTCTGGAGGTCTTCGACGCCGACCACTGGTTCGCGAACCTGCGCCGGACCGTGCTGATGCAGGACGCCACCCGTGCGTTGGTCGAGGACGGTCACCGGGTGTTCATCGAGGTCAGCCCGCACCCGGTGCTGACGTCGGCCGTGCTGGAGACCGCACCGGCCGCCGTCGCGCTGGGCTCGCTGCGCCGCGACGAGGGCGACCGCTTCCCCACCGCGCTGGCGGAGGCGTACGTGCGCGGCGTGCCGGTGGACTGGGGAATCCGCGGCGGCCCCGGCGCGGAGTTGCCGACTTACGCCTTCCAACGCCGCCACTTCGCGCCCGCACCCGAAGCCGCGGTCATCGCGGACCCGACGACCGAGGACCTCCCGGCCGACCGGACCGACGAACGGCCGTCCGACTGGTCCGACCCCGACGCGATCCTGGCGCGCGTCCGCGCCGAGGCCGCCGCGGTGTCGGGGCTCGACCGCGCGGCCGACCTCCCGCCGGACGGGCCGTTCAAGGACGCCGGGTTCGACTCCGTCACCGCGGTGGACCTCCGCACCAGGCTGGCCGCGGTGTTCGGGGTCCGGTTGCCGGTCGGCCTGCTGTTCGACCACCCGACCCCCGCCGCCGTCGCCGCGCACGTCGCCGAACTCCTCGGCGGCTCCACGAGCACCGACCCGGACGCCCCGATCCGCGCGGCCCTGGCCGCGATGCCCGTCAGCAGGCTGCGGCAGGCGGGCGTGCTCGCGCTGCTCGGCCTGGAAGACGCGGGCACACCCGACCTGGACGACCTCGGCGCCGAGGACCTCCTCCGACTGGCCACCGAAACCCTCGCGAAGTAGAGGAGCTCCATGAGCACGACCGAGTACGTCGAGGCGTTGCGCTCCTCGCTGAAGGAGGTCGAACGGCTGCGGCGGCACAACGAGCGGCTGGTGGCGGCCGCGTCCGAGCCCGTCGCCGTCGTGGGGATCGGCTGCCGCTTCCCCGGCGGCGTCACCTCGCCCGACGACCTGTGGCGGCTGGTCGAGTCCGGCCGCGACGCGATGTCGCCGTTCCCCACCGACCGCGGCTGGGACCTGGAGCACCTCGCCGGCGACGACCCGGGCCGCAGCCGTGCCCTGGTCGGCGGTTTCCTCGACGACGCCACGGGGTTCGACGCCGCGTTCTTCGGCATCGCGCCCAGCGAGGCGCTGGCGATGGACCCCCAGCAGCGGCTCGTGCTGGAGGTCGCGTGGGAAGCGCTGGAACGGGCGGGGATCGACCCCACGTCGTTGCGCGGCAGCCGGACCGGCGTGTTCGCCGGCGCGTCGGGGCACGACTACTCGCTGGTCGCCAGGGACGCGCCCGACGACGTGCGGCTGCTCTACTCCACGACCGGTGACGCGCTGAGCGTCCTCTCGGGCAGGCTCGCCTACACCCTGGGCGCGGAGGGGCCCGCCGTCACCATCGACACGGCCTGCTCGTCGTCGCTGGTCGCCGTGCACTGGGGCGCGCAGGCGCTGCGCAACGGCGACTGCGACCTGGTGCTGGCGGGCGGCGTGACGGTCATGGCGACGGCCGACCTGTTCGCCGCCTTCACCGCGCAGAACGGCCTGGCCGCCGACGGCCGGTGCAAGTCGTTCTCCGAGCGCGCCGACGGCACCGCCTGGGCGGAGGGCGCGGGGGTGCTGGTCCTGGAACGCCTGTCCGACGCGCTGCGCCACGAGCGGCGGATCTTCGCCGTGGTGAAGGGCTCCGCGGTCAACCAGGACGGCGCCTCCAACGGGTTGACCGCGCCCAACGGCCCCGCTCAGCAACGCGTCATCCGCGCCGCCCTGGACAGCGCGGGCCTGCGACCGTCCGAAGTGGACGCCGTCGAGGCGCACGGCACCGGCACGACGCTCGGCGACCCGATCGAGGCGACCGCCCTGCTGGCCGCCTACGGCCAGGACCGGGCGCAGCCGCTCTGGCTCGGCTCGCTCAAGTCCAACATCGGCCACACCCAGGCCGCCGCCGGCGTGGGCGGGATGATCAAGATGATCGCCGCGATGCAGCGCGGCGTGCTGCCGCGCAGCCTGCACGCCGACGCGCCGGCCACCTCGGTGGACTGGGGTTCCGGCTCCGTGCGGCTGTTGGCGGAGAACACGCCGTGGCCGGACACCGGCCGGCCGCGTCGGGCGGGCGTGTCGTCGTTCGGGATCAGCGGCACGAACGCGCACGTGATCCTCGAACAGGCGCCGGAGGCGACGACCCGCGGCGGATCGGCGACCGTCGTGCCGTGGCCCGTCTCGGCCAAGACCCCCGAGGCGCTCGCGGAGCTGAAGACCCGGGTCCGCGAGGCCGCCGCCGGGCGCCGGGGCGTCGACGTCGCCCGCACCCTCGCCGCGGGCCGGGCGTCCTTCGCCCACCGCGCGGTCCTGCTGCCGGACGGGGAGCTGGCCGAGGGCGTGGCGACCGACGAGCCGCTCGCCGTCGTGTTCGCCGGGCAGGGCTCGCAGCGGCTGGGCATGGGGCGTGGGCTGCACGAGCGGTTCCCCGTGTTCGCGGAGGCGTTCGACGAGGTGTCGGCGTTGCTGGACAAGCACACCGACCGCCCGTTGCGCGACGTGGTGTGGGGTCCGGACGCCGACCTGCTCGCCGGCACCGGCTGGGCGCAGCCCGCGTTGTTCGCGCTGGAGGTCGCGGCGTTCCGGCTGGTGTCGTGGCTCGGGGTCCGGCCGGCCTTCGTCCTGGGCCACTCGATCGGCGAGCTGGCCGCCGCGCACGTCGCCGGGGTGTTCTCCCTGGAGGACGCCTGCCGGCTGGTGGCGGCGCGGGCGGGGTTGATGGCCGCGCTGCCGCGTGACGGCGCGATGATCGCCCTGCGCGCGAGCGAGGACGAGATCAGGCCGCTGCTGGACGACCGGGTGTCGATCGCCGCGGTCAACGGGCCGCGGTCGGTCGTGGTGGCGGGCGACGAGAAGGCGGTGCTCGCGGTGGCCGAGGGGCGGGGCGGTACCCGGTTGAAGGTCAGCCACGCCTTCCACTCGCCGCTGATGGAGCCGATGCTCGCGGACTTCCGCGCCGTCGCCCGCGGCCTGGTCTACCACCGGCCCGCGCTGCGCCTGGTGCCGAACACGACCGGCGACGTGACCGACCCGGAGTACTGGGTGCGGCACGTGCGCGAGACCGTCCGGTTCGCCGACGGCCTGCGCACCCTCGCCGAGCAGGGTGTGACGACCGTGCTCGAACTCGGCCCGGACGGCGTGCTGTCGGCCCTGGCGCAGGAGTCCGTGGACCACGCGATTCCCCTGCTGCGCAAGGACGAGCCCGAGGACGAGGCGGCGTTGGCCGCGCTCGCCGCCGTGCACGTGCACGGGGCGACCGTGGCGTGGGAGCGGCTGTGCGACGGCGCCGACCCGCGTCCGGTCGAGCTGCCGACCTACCCGTTCCGGCACCGGAGGTTCTGGCCCGACCCGCGCCAGGCCGGGCCGGACGCGCCGCACCCGCTGCTGGGCGCGGGCGGCGACCTGCCCGACGACGAGGGCGCCCTGTTCACCGGGCTGCTGTCCACCCGGACCCACCCGTGGCTGGCCGACCACGCCGTGCTCGACCGCGTGCTGCTGCCCGGCACGGCGCTGCTGGAACTGGCGCTGCGGGCGGGCGAGGAAGTCGGGTGCCACCGGGTCGCGGACCTGGTGCTCGTCGCGCCGCTGGTCCTGCCCGACCGCGGCGCGGTCCGCGTGCAGGTGCGCGTCGGCCCGGCCGACGCGGACGGGCTGCGTGCCGTCACCGTCCACTCGCGGCCCGAGGGCGCCGACGCGTGGACCAGGAACGCCGCGGGCGCGGTCACCGCCGGGGGAACGGCGCCCGCGCCGTTCGAGGAGAGCTGGCCGCCGGTCGACGCGGAGGCGCTCGACGTCGACTACGAGGACTTCGCGGCCCGGGGCTTCCGGTACGGGCCGGCGTTCCAGGGGCTGCGGCGGGCGTGGCGGCGCGGCGCGGAGGTGTTCGCCGAGGTCGCGCTGCCCGAAGGCGTGCACGCGACCGGGTTCGGCCTGCACCCGGCGCTGCTCGACGCCGCCCAGCACGCGATGCTGCTCGGCGACGGTGGTGGCGACGGCGTGCGGCTGCCGTTCTCGTGGACCGGGGTGTCCCTGCACGCGGCCGGAGCGGCGGAGCTTCGCGTGCGGCTCACGCCGGACGGCGACGCGCTGCGGGTGACCGTGACCGGGCCGGACGGCACACCGGTCGCGTCGATCGACTCGCTGGTCGTGCGCCCGGTCGACACCGACCGGCTCGACACCGACGCGTTGTTCCGGTTGGACTGGACGCCCGTGCCCGCGACCGGTGTGGCCACCGCGACCGTGCTCGCGCCGGACGTGCTCGGGCTGGCGGAGGCGGGCTTCCCCGTCGCCGCCGACCTGACGGACGGCGTGGTGCTGGTCGGTGTCGCCGGCGACGAGCCGGTGCGATCGGCGCACGAGCTCACCGCGCGGGCCCTGGAGCTCATCCAGCGGTGGCTCGCCGAGGAGCGCCCGTCGCGGCTGGTGTTCGTGACGCGGGGAGCCGTCGACGGTGACGACGTCGCGGCCCGCGCGGTGTGGGGGCTGGTGCGGTCCGCGCAGACCGAGCACCCCGGCCGGTTCGGGCTCGTGGACGTGGACGACGTCACCGCCCTGCCGCGGGCGCTGGCCGTGGACGAGCCGCAGGTCCTCGTGCGGCGGGGCGTGCCGAGCGCGGCGCGGGTGGCCCGGCTGGAACCCGGCCTCCGGCCACCGGACGCGCCCGACTGGAACCTGGACTCCGCCGCCAAGGGCAGCATCGACAACCTCGTCCTGGCACCGGGCCGGCGGCTGCCGCTGACCGGCCACCAGGTGCGCGTCGAGGTCCGCGCCGCCGGGTTGAACTTCCGGGACGTGCTCAACGCCCTGGACATGTACCCGGGCGACGCGGGCTTGTTCGGCAACGAGGCCGCGGGCGTCGTCGTGGAAGTGGGGCCGGAGGTGAGCGGGCTGCGGCCCGGCGACCGCGTGTTCGGCATGGCGGCGGGCGCGTTCGGCACGCAGGTCACCACCGACGCCCGGTCGGTCGCCCCGGTGCCCGACGGCTGGTCGTGGACGACCGCCGCGTCGGTGCCGCAGGTGTTCCTGACCGCCTGGCACGGGCTGGTGGAGCTGGGCGGACTCAAGGCGGGCGAGAAGGTCCTGGTGCACGCGGGCGCGGGCGGTGTCGGCATGGCGGCCGTGCAGATCGCCCGGCACCTGGGCGCGGAGGTCTTCGCGACCGCGAGCGAGGGCAAGTGGGGCGCGCTGCGCGATCTCGGCGTCGCGGACGACCACATCGCGTCGTCGCGGACCACCGACTTCGAGGCGGCGTTCGGGCCGGTCGACGTGGTGCTCAACGCGCTGGCGGGCGAGTTCGTGGACGCCTCGCTGCGGCTGCTGGGACCGGGCGGCCGGTTCCTGGAGATAGGCAAGACCGACCTGCGCGATCCGGCGACGATCCCGGCGGGCGTGGACTACCGGCCGTTCGACCTCGGCTGGGTGGAGCCGTCGGGCATCGCGCGGCTGCTGGCCGAGCTGGCGCCGCTGTTCGCGAGCGGCGCGCTGACGCCGCTGCCGGTGCGGACGTGGGACATCCGGCGGGCGAAGGACGCGTTCCGGTTCATGAGCACGGCCCGTCACGTCGGCAAGATCGTGCTGACCGTCCCACGCCGGTGGGACCCCGACGGCACGGTGCTCGTCACCGGCGGCACGGGCGGGCTCGGCGGCGTGCTGGCCAGGCACCTCGTCACCGCGCGCGGCGTGCGGAACCTCCTGCTCACGTCGCGGCGCGGCCCGGACGCGCCCGGCGCGCGGGAACTCGTGGCGGAGCTGACGGGCCTCGGCGCGGCGGTGCGGGTGGTGGCGTGCGACGTCGCCGACCGGGCGGCGGTGGCGGACCTGCTCGCGGACGTGGAGCCGACCGCCGTCGTGCACACCGCCGGCGTCCTCGAGGACGGCCTGGTCGAGGCGCTGACCCCCGAACGGCTCGCGGCGGCGCTGCAGCCCAAGGTGGACGCCGCGTGGCACCTGCACGAGCTGGCCGGTGACGTGGCGGCGTTCGTGGTGTTCTCGTCGGTCGCCGGGACGTTCGGGAACGCGGGCCAGGCCAACTACGCGGCGGGGAACGCGTTCCTCGACGCGCTGGTCGAGCGACGGCGGTCGCTCGGGCTGCCGGGCGTGTCGCTGGCCTGGGGCCCGTGGGACCCCGGCGTGGGCATGATGGGCGGGTTGGACGAGCGGGACGTCCGGCGGATCGTCGGGTCGGGGATGCCGCTCATCACGGTGTCGAAGGGCCTGGCGATGTTCGACGCGGCGCTGGCCGTGGACGAGCCGTCCACGCTGGCCGTGCGGCTCGACCTCGCGGCGCTGCGCCGGCGGGGCGAGGTCCGGCCGCTGCTGCGCGGCCTGGTCGCCCGACGTCCGCGAGCCGCCGAGGCCGCGCTGCCGGACCGGCTGGCGGGGCTGCCGGAGGGCGAGCGGGACCGCGTGCTGCTGTCCCTGGTGGGCGAGCACGCGGCGGCCGTGCTCGGCCGCGACCGGATCGGCGGCGACCTGCCGTTCCGCGAGCTGGGCTTCGACTCCCTGACGTCGGTCGAGCTGCGCAACCGCCTCAACGCGGCCACCGGCCTCCGCCTGCCGACGACGGTGGTGTTCGACCACCCCAGCGCCCGCGAGCTGGCGGTGCGGGTCCGGGACGAGCTGTTCCCGCCGCGGCCGGAGTCCCTCGACGACATGGGCGCCGAAGACCTGATCGCCCGCGCGCTGGGAGGGCGGTCGTGACCGAGGACCGCCTCGTCGAGGCCCTGCGCGCCGCGCTCAAGGAGAACGAGCGGCTGCGCGCGGCGCAGACCGCGTCGACGAACGAGCCGATCGCCATCGTGGGCATGTCCGTGCGCCTGCCCGGCGGTGTCCGCACGCCGGAGGACCTGTGGGAACTGGTCCTCGACGGCGTGGACGCGATCGGACCGCTCCCCCGCGACCGCGGCTGGGACCTGGAGAGCCTGTACGACGCGGACTCGCCCAACGGGACCCCGGTCCGCGAAGGCGGGTACCTGGACGGCGTCGCCGAGTTCGACGCGGACCTGTTCGGCATCAGCCCGCGCGAGGCCGAGGCGATGGACCCGCACCAGCGGCTGCTGCTCCAGGCCTCCTGGGAGGCGTTCGAACGGGCCGGGCTCGCGCCGTCGGCCATGCGCGGCACGCGGACCGGGGTGTTCGTCGGGCTCGGGCACCAGGACTACGGGCCCGCCTGGGACGCCGTGCCCGCGGGCTTGGAAGGCGTGCTGGGCAACGGGCGGATGGGGAGCATCGCGTCCGGCCGGATCGCCTACGCCCTGGGCCTGGAGGGCCCGGCGCTCACCGTCGACACGGCGTGCTCGTCGTCGCTGGTCGCGCTGCACCTGGCCGTGCAGTCGCTGCGCCGGGGAGAGTGCGACTCCGCCCTGGCCGGCGGCGCGATGGTGATGTCCAGCGTGCTCGCGCTGGTGGAGTTGACCCGGCAGCACGCGCTGGCCGACGACGCGCGCTGCCGGGCGTTCGGCGAGGACGGGTCGGGCATCGGGCTGTCCGAGGGCGTCGGGGTGGTCCTGGTGCAGCGGCTGTCGGACGCGGTGGCCGCCGGGCGCGAGGTGCTGGCCGTCGTGCGGGGTGGCGCGGTGAACCAGGACGGCCGGTCCAACGGCCTCACCGCGCCCAGCGGCGCGGCGCAGCGGCGGGTGATCCGGTCCGCGCTGGCCGACGCCGGGCTGACCGCGACAGACGTGGACGCGGTCGAGGCGCACGGCACGGGCACCGCCCTGGGTGACCCGATCGAGGCCGATGCGCTCATGGCCACCTACGGGCAGGACCGCGACGAGCCGCTGTGGCTGGGATCGCTCAAGTCCAACATCGGGCACACCCAGTTCGCCGCGGGCATCGCCGGCGTGGTCAAGGCGGTCCTGGCGCTGCGCCACGGAATCCTGCCCGGCACCCTGCACGCCGACCCGCGCTCGTCGCGGATCGACTGGTCCGCGGGCGCGGTGGAGCTGCTCACCGAGCGGCGGCCGTGGCCGGAGACCGGTCGGCCGCGGCGGATGGCGGTGTCGTCGTTCGGGCTCAGCGGCACCAACGCGCACCTGGTGCTGGAGCAGGCGCCCGTCGGCGCTCACCCGGATCCCGTGCCGGACCGGCTGCTGCCGTTCCTGCTGTCCGGCACCGACGAGAGGGCGGTGCGGGCGCAGGCCGCGCGGCTGCGCGAGTCCCTGCCGGACGCGCCGTTGGCCGACATCGCGCTGTCGCTGGCCACGACGCGGTCCCACCTCGCCGCGCGGGTCGCGGTGGTGGCCGGTGACCGCGAGGGGCTGGCCGCCGCGTTGGGCGACGTGGCGCGCGGCGTCACGCCCGTGTCCACTGTGGACTCGCACGGCGGTGTGGTGTTCGTCTTCCCCGGTCAGGGCTCGCAGTGGCAGGGCATGGGCGTGGAGCTGCTGGAGCACAGCCCGGTGTTCCGCGACCGGATGGCCGACTGCGCGCGGGCGCTGGCGGCGTTCATCGGCTGGGACGTGCGGGACGTGCTGCTCGACGTGCCCGGCGCGCCCTCCGCGGAGCGGATCGACGTGGTGCAGCCGGTGCTGTTCGCGCTCAACGTGTCGTTGGCGGCGCTGTGGCGGTCGTACGGCGTGGAGCCGTCCGCGGTGGTCGGGCACTCGCAGGGCGAGATCGCCGCCGCGTGCGTGGCCGGTGCGCTGAGCTTGGCCGACGCGGCACGCGTGGTCGCGTTGCGCAGCAGGCGACTGCGGGCGTTGTCCGGTCAGGGGGCGATGGCCGCGGTGTCGTTGCCCTTGGCGGAGGTCCAGGCCCTCCTGCGCGGCACCGACCTCGTCGTGGCGGCCCTGAACGGGCCCACGTCCATCGTCGTGTCGGGGCCCACGCCGTCGGTGGACGCCTTGCTCGCCCGGTGCGAGGCCGAGGGTGTCCAGGCGCGGAAGGTCCGGTCGGACGTGGCGACGCACTGCTCGCTGGTCGAGGTGCTGCACGCCGACCTGCTGGAGGACCTGCGCCCCCTGGCGCCGCGACCGGGCGACATCCCGTTCCACTCCACGGTCGAGGCGGCCGTGGTCGGCGGCGAGGAGCTGGACGCCGACTACTGGTACGACAACATGCGGCGGCCGGTCCGGTTCGAAGAGGCCGTGCACGGGTTGCTGGCCGAGGGCCACACGGTGTTCGTCGAGGTGAGCGCGCACCCGGTGCTCACGGTCGCGCTCCAGGACGTCCTGGAGGACCGGACCGGCGTGGCGGTCGGCACGCTGCGGCGCGGCGACGGCGGTCCGGCGCGCGTGCTGGCCGCGCTCGGCGAGCTGTGGGCCGCGGGCGCCGCGGTGGACTTCGCGCCCGCGCTGGCCGGTGGCCGGGTCACCGCGCTGCCGACCTACGCGTTCCGCCCCGACCGGTACTGGTTGGACTCCGGGGCGGTCGGGCAGGGTCGGGACGCGGGGTTCTGGGCGGCGGTCGAGGCCGGTGACGCGGACGCGCTGGCCCGGCTCGTCGCGCCCGGTCGGCCCGACCTGGCCCGGGCCCTGGCGCCCGCGCTGCCCGTGCTGTCCCGGTGGCGACGTCGGCGGACCGACCACGACCAGTGGCGCTACGGCGTGACGTGGCGGCCGTGGGAACCGCCGGCCGGGGCGGTGGCGGGCAGCACGGTGATCGTCGTGCCGGCTGAGGACCGGGCGCTCGGCGAGCGGCTGCGGGAGGTGCTGGGCGGCGAGGTGGTCGCGGTGCCGGTCGGCGGCGGGGTCTCGCTGCCCGAGGCGGCTCGCGTCGTGAGCACGGTGGTGGACCCGGACCGGGCGTTGGCGGTGATCCGGGCCGCGCGGTCGCCGCTGTGGTTCGTGACCTCGGGTGCGGTGGCGGCCCGACCCGACGAGTCCCCGGCGTCGGCGGACGCCGCCGCGCTGTGGGGCCTGGGCCGGACCGCGGCCCTGGAGTTCCCCGACCGGTGGGGCGGGTTGGTCGACCTGCCCGCGGAGGTCGACGACGGCGTGCGGGCGAGGTTGGCCGCCGTGCTGGCGTCCGGGTCGGACGAGGACCAGGTGGCCGTGCGGTCGGACGCGACGCTGGTCCGCCGCCTGGTCCGCGCCCCCGCGGGCGAAGGCTCGCCGTGGCGCGCCGGCGGGACCGTGCTCGTCACGGGTGGGACCGGCGCGGTCGGGCCGCACCTCGTGCGGTGGCTCGCGCGCAACGGCGCCGAGCACGTCGTGTGCACGAGCCGGACCGGCGTCGAGCCGCCGTCGTTCGCGGCCCTGCGCGCGGAGTCCGACGTTCGGTTGACCGTGGCGCGGTGCGACATCGCCGACCGGGACGCCCTCGCGGAGCTGATCGACCGGATCGGGCCGGTGCGCGTGGTCGTGCACGCGGCGGCGGAGATCCGGCTCGATCCCCTGCGCACCACGACGTCCGAGGAGTTCGCCCAGGTCCTGGCGCCGAAGGTGGCCGGCGCGCGGAACCTCGACGAACTGCTGCCGGACGTGGAGGCGTTCGTGCTGTTCTCGTCGGTCGCGGGCGTGTGGGGCAGCGGCGACCACGGCGCGTACGCGGCGGCCAACGCCTACCTGGACGCGCTGGCGCGGCAGCGGCGGGACCGCGGCCGGCACGCGCTCAGCGTCGCGTGGGGTCTGTGGGACACGCCCGACCGGTGGGGCCCGGACGGACCGCCGGAGGTGGTGCGGCTCGCGGAGCGGCAGGGACTGCCGCTGATGGACCCCGAACAGGCGCTGGTGGCGCTGGGGCGAGCGCTGGACAACGACGACACCTGCGTGGCGATCGTGGACGTGGCGTGGGACCGGTTCCTGCCGGTGTTCTCCGCGAGCCGCCCGCGGCCGTTGCTGGCCGAGGTCGGGGATCCGGTCGAGGCCACCGCGGCGGACCTGCCCACCCGGCTCGCCGCGCTGTCCCCGGACCAGCGCGAGCGGGAGGTGCGCGAGATCGTGCACGCGGCGGCGGCCGCCGTGCTGCGGCGCGACGACGTGCCGCTGGGCCGGCCGTTCCGGGACCTGGGCCTGGACTCGTTGACGTCGGTCGAGCTGCGCAACCGGCTGACCGCCGCGACCGGCGTGAAGCTGCCCGCCACGGTGGTCTTCGAACACCCGACCGTGCTCGCGCTGACCGACCGACTGGTGGCGGAACTGGGCGGCGCGCAACCGGTGACGCCCACGGCACCGTCCGTCACCGACGACGACCCGATCGCGATCGTGGCGATGAGCTGCCGCCTGCCCGGCGGGGTGCGCTCGCCGGAGGACCTGTGGCGGCTGCTGGAGGCCGAGCGGGACGTCATCGGTCCGCTGCCCGACGACCGCGGCTGGGACCTCGACCGCCTGTACGACCCGGAACCCGGTCGCCTCGACACCACGTGCACGAAGGAAGGCGGCTTCCTGCGCGACCCGGCCGCGTTCGACGCCGCGTTCTTCGACGTCGGCCCGGACGAGGCGCTGGCGATGGACCCGCAGCAGCGGCTCGTGCTGGAGACGGGCTGGGAGGCGTTCGAGCGCGCCGGCATCGACCCGTCGGCGTTGCGCGGCAGCCGGACCGGCGTGTACCTGGGCACCCGGTACCAGGGTTACGGCGCGGACGCGCCCGCCACCCCGGAACTGGCGCCGCACCTGCAGACCGGCGACCTGATCAGCGTGCTGTCCGGACGGGTCTCGCACGTGCTCGGCCTGGACGGACCGGCGATCACGGTCGACACGGCGTGCTCGTCGTCCGCGGTCGCGCTCCACCTGGCCGCGCAGGCGCTGCGCCAGGGCGACTGCACGCTGGCGCTGGCGGGCGGCGTCACGGTGATGGCGCGCCCGGCCGAGCTGGTCGGGCTCAACCAGCTGCGGGTGCTGTCGCCCGGTGGGCGCTGCCGGTCGTTCGCCGACGACGCCGACGGCATGGGCATCTCGGAGGGCGTCGCGCTCGTGCTGCTGGAACGGCTGTCCGACGCCCGGCGGCACGGTCACCCGGTGCTGGCGCTGGTGCGCGGCTCCGCGCTCAACCAGGACGGCACCGCCAACGGCCTCACCGCGCCCAACGGCGGCGCGCAGCGCCGGGTCGTCGCCCAGGCCCTCGCCAACGCCGGCCTGCGGCCCGACGAGGTGGACGCCGTCGAGGGCCACGGCACGGGCACGGCGCTGGGCGACGCGATCGAGGCCCAGGCGCTGGTCGACGTGTACGGCGGCGACCGCGCGCGGCCGCTGCGGCTCGGGTCGCTGAAGTCCAACGTCGGCCACACGCAGTCGGCGTCGGGGGTGGCCGGTGTGATCAAGATGGTGCTGGCGATGCGGCACGGCGTGCTGCCGCGGTCGCTGCACGCCGGCGTGCCGTCGTCCCGGGTCGAGTGGTCCGGGGTGTCGCTGCTGGACTCGGCGGAGCCGTGGCCTCGGACCGGGCGGCCGAGGCGGGCCGGGGTGTCGTCGTTCGGGATCAGCGGCACCAACGCGCACGTGCTGCTGGAGGAGGTGCCGCCGCCGGCGCCGCCGCCCTTCGCGGCCGGGCCGTGGCCGCTGTCCGCGCGGTCGGCGGAGTCGTTGGCGGCGCAGGCCGAACGGCTGGCGGCGTTCGTCGCGGCGGAGGAGCACCTGGGCGGCATCGGCGCCGCGCTGGCCTCGCGGACGGCGCTGGAGCACCGTGCCGTGGTCGTGGCCGACGACCGCGAGGGGTACCTGGCGGGCCTCACCGCCCTGGCGACGGGTCGCCCGCACGAGGCCGTGCTCACCGCGGCGACCGCCACGGGCACGGACACCGCCCACCGGTGGGTGCGGGGCGAGGTCGACTGGCCGCCGTCACCCACCGACGGCCGCACGACGGTGCCGACGTACGCGTTCCAGCGACAGCGGTACTGGCTCTAGACAGGACGGCGGCGGGCCGGTCCCGCCGCCGTCCAACTGCTCACGCTGGGCCACGAGTGGAGTTCTTCCTCGCGGAGGACCTTCCCGGCCGCCGCGGCCTCCTCGTGGCCCGTACGCGGTTCTCTGGCATCTGTGAACCACCGCGCTCCGGTGTTGTTCGGGGGTTCCGAGGGGTTGAATTCCGGGCCTACGCCGCTCGGAGCAAGGAGTGCACATGCGCACAGCAACCGTGGCCGCGGCAGTCGTCGCCCTGGCCGCCGTGACCGCTTCGCCCGCTTCCGCGATCAACACCTACAACGCCACCCCCGCCCCGGAGCGGACGGAGGTCGGAGCCCTGGTCGCGACCTGGGACAACGACGACAACCCCGCCACGCCGGACCGGGTCGACTGGGTGTGCAGCGGCACGATGATCGACGCCGACACCTTCCTCACCGCGGCCCACTGCGTCGACGGTTGGCCGTCGAACGTCACGTTCTACGTCTCGCTGCTGCAGGACGTGCAGTCCGCGCTCGACACCGCGACGGGGACCCCGGCGCAGAAGGCGGCGGCGGTCGGCGTGCGGGGCGTGGCCCACGCCGACCCGGCCTACCCGGGCAACTCCGCCGACTCGCACGACATCGCGGTCGTCGAGCTGCCCGCCAAGCAGCTGGCGGCGCGCTGGAGCTTCAAGCCCGCCACCCTGCCGACCGCGGGCAAGCTCGACGCGCTGGGTCCGAAGGCGCTCGACGCCGCCGAGTACACCGTCGTCGGCTACGGCACCGAGGAAGCCCAGAACGGCCCCGGCGGCCACACGCACCCCGGCGGCGGCGCCCGGATGAAGGCCCCGCTCGGCTTCAACGCGCTCAACAACACCTGGCTGCGGCTGTCGATGGTGGAGGCGCAGGGCAACGGCGGCGCGTGCTACGGCGACTCCGGCGGCCCGAACTTCGCCACGATCGACGGCAAGCGCGTCCTGGTGGCGACCACGATCACCGGCGACGCCCCGTGCTACGCGACCAACGTCGTCTACCGCATGGACACCCCGTCCGCCCGCTCGTTCCTCGCCCCCTTCACCACCCTCCCGTAACGCCGACGGCGGAGGGGGGGGCGTGCCGCCCCGCGCACCAGCGGACGCGCAGCACCAGCGACGGC